>DASVDR010000029.1 GCA_036381015.1 Gammaproteobacteria bacterium | reverse complement strand
GGCGTATTTGCCGCGGCCTCTTTGAAGCAGCACGATGGATACACGGCGCTCGCCCTCATAGGGGTTTCCGCGGCGTATTTGCCGCGGCCTCATTGAAGCGCGCTCATCCGGGCCCGCGAGGGCTCCGTGTATCAAGGTTTCCGCGGCGTATTTGCCGCGGCCTCATTGAAGCCCGCATAGCCGTTGCGGACGGATACGACTTTCGCCTGTTTCCGCGGCGTATTTGCCGCGGCCTCATTGAAGCAACCCGTCGGCGCTCTGCTTCGACGAGCTCCACGCGGTTTCCGCGGCGTATTTGCCGCGGCCTCATTGAAGCTCGGGGCACACACGAGCCGCATGAGCACACGCGAGTGTTTCCGCGGCGTATTTGCCGCGGCCTCATTGAAGCGGCCCGTGCATTTGTACTCATCCACATCGAGCCCGTAGTTTCCGCGGCGTATTTGCCGCGGCCTCATTGAAGCCCGCTGATGTACGACAGGTAATCCTTTTGCGTTCGCGGGTTTCCGCGGCGTATTTGCCGCGGCCTCATTGAAGCGAAGTCGAAGCGAAACGGATTCACGGCGCGGATGACGGTTTCCGCGGCGTATTTGCCGCGGCCTCATTGAAGCTGCTCGTGCTTCGCAGAAGACCCGCCGCCCGAATACGGTTTCCGCGGCGTATTTGCCGCGGCCTCATTGAAGCAATACATACGTCGTCGCTCTTGAATCTCTCGATCGGGTTTCCGCGGCGTATTTGCCGCGGCCTCATTGAAGCGGCGAGCTCCAACCGCCGCGCATCACGCCGAGCGCAGTTTCCGCGGCGTATTTGCCGCGGCCTCATTGAAGCCAGATCGTTGATTACGTCCCGCTCCGCGAGCACGAGGTTTCCGCGGCGTATTTGCCGCGGCCTCATTGAAGCAGCTGAAAAATCAGCGTGAGCGGCTGCGGATTCGGCGGTTTCCGCGGCGTATTTGCCGCGGCCTCATTGAAGCCAGCCATCAGGTGTATTCGCAGACGATCGAGGCCGAGTTTCCGCGGCGTATTTGCCGCGGCCTCATTGAAGCACTGGACGTGCGCCTTTTTCTCGCTGCGCGCCGCGAGGTTTCCGCGGCGTATTTGCCGCGGCCTCATTGAAGCGTCGCGCCCCAGTAGATCATATGTCCCCACACCCCGGTTTCCGCGGCGTATTTGCCGCGGCCTCATTGAAGCCAATGCCCGATGTCGCAGTGCAAGGATCGGGAGCAGGTTTCCGCGGCGTATTTGCCGCGGCCTCATTGAAGCGGGACGATCGGTGCGTCGCCGTTGAGCCGAACACCGGTTTCCGCGGCGTATTTGCCGCGGCCTCATTGAAGCGTGACGAACGAAGTCCGTGCAGCTCCAGACCACGCGAAGGTTTCCGCGGCGTATTTGCCGCGGCCTCATTGAAGCCGCGCCTGATTCGCGAGCGGCAGCATGTGCCAGTAGGTTTCCGCGGCGTATTTGCCGCGGCCTCATTGAAGCCTGGCCGTGACCGCAGCGCTCTTAGGGCTGCACCCTGCGTTTCCGCGGCGTATTTGCCGCGGCCTCATTGAAGCCGGACATTCGGAAGGTCTCGATGGCCCAGGATTTCAGTTTCCGCGGCGTATTTGCCGCGGCCTCATTGAAGCTGAGGAACAGCATGGACATAGAAAAGTTCACCGACTGTTTCCGCGGCGTATTTGCCGCGGCCTCATTGAAGCGAGATCATCTGCTCGAGCGAGCGGATCGCGCCCTCGGTTTCCGCGGCGTATTTGCCGCGGCCTCATTGAAGCGCGATCGTCCCGTCCGTCGAATCGACCGCCACGTCGTTTCCGCGGCGTATTTGCCGCGGCCTCATTGAAGCGCCCCCGCTCACGCTGACGACGATGCGCTCGAACTCGTTTCCGCGGCGTATTTGCCGCGGCCTCATTGAAGCGGATCGGCCTTGGCTCTACGCTTCGACCAATCTCGAGTTTCCGCGGCGTATTTGCCGCGGCCTCATTGAAGCGCCCCCCATCGTTGGCAGCCCTTGCGCTGCTCGTGTGTTTCCGCGGCGTATTTGCCGCGGCCTCATTGAAGCGATTCCGCGAGCGCAGGACAGTCGCGCGTCGTCGGCGTTTCCGCGGCGTATTTGCCGCGGCCTCATTGAAGCGTGCTCATCCGGCGCAACAACGGGGCGGACCAAGGTGTTTCCGCGGCGTATTTGCCGCGGCCTCATTGAAGCTTCTCGGGTTGGGTGGAGAGAAGCACCGATGGAAAGGTTTCCGCGGCGTATTTGCCGCGGCCTCATTGAAGCGAATAGGCCGAATCGGTGAACCGGAACATCGTGAGTTTCCGCGGCGTATTTGCCGCGGCCTCATTGAAGCTCCGCCTTCTTCGAGCCGGTCTCTTTCGCGGCCCGCGTTTCCGCGGCGTATTTGCCGCGGCCTCATTGAAGCTTGTTATGGAGCCGACTTTTTCGCTCGCCGGCGGCCGGTTTCCGCGGCGTATTTGCCGCGGCCTCATTGAAGCTCGAGGATCGCGCCGAGGCGTCGCGCGTCGCCGTTCAGTTTCCGCGGCGTATTTGCCGCGGCCTCATTGAAGCCGTTGCACAGCGGCACTGGAAGACCCGACTCGAGGTTCCACCCGACCAACGCGGCATCACGCCCGTTTCGTTCCCGCTGGCGGCCCCGAAGGGCTCTTACGAGCCGCTGTGGGCGACTTGGCTGCGCTCGCCGGCGGCCGCGCCTCCTCGATGACCTGGCCGATTGCGTCGAGGACGCGCTTGGCAGAGCGGCTCCAGTCGAAGAAGGACGCCCTCTCTAGCGCCCGGCTCCGCAGTTGCGCGCGCAGCTCATCGTCCTTCAAAACAAGGCGCATCTTCTCGGCGAAATCGTGCCAGGAATACGGGTCGGCCATGAGGGCGGCGCCCGCGGTGATCTCCGGACAGGCGCCAGTCCGCGATACCACCGTGGGACAGCCGCACGTCATCGCCTCGACCAAGGACATCGCAAAGCTCTCGTAGAACGATGGGAGCACGAAGAGATCGGCAAGCGTCAGGAAAGCGGGCAGCTCGTCATGCGGAATGAAATCCATGAACCGAATCTTGGCGAAATCCTGGTGCTTGAAGCCGCGATGAAGCAGAAACTCTTCCACTCGCCGGCCGCCGATGACCAGCTCGTGCGGTATTTCGTCGCGGATTTGCGCGAATGCGCGCACTGTCGTCTCGACGTTCTTCCCCGGGAAGAAGCTGCGCGAGTTATCGAGGCCCGGGTGGTCGACGCGGGTCAGCGTGAAGATGAACGGCTCCGTCAGGCCGTACTTCGCGCGCGCCCGCTGCAGCGCAGCCGGGTCCTCCACTCTTCGGATGTAACTCCTCGGTGCCGGATACGTAACCGTCGTGTTGTCGAACGGGTGCCTGATGTATTTCCGGCATTCGTCGACCACGAACTGGGAGATCGGAAACAGGTGCTTCGATCTCTTGATATAGATCGGAAGCATCGTCTTCATGTAGGTCCTGTCGAACGGTTCGTAGTGCTCAGGCCACGTCCACCAGGCCGGCTCGTGCAGGCCCATCACGACGGGGCAGTGGCTCACGAGCGGCACGCTGAACTTCGGGTTGAAGATGACGCTCGCGTTTTCTTTCCACGCGTAGTAGGGAACCGCGACTTGATCCCAAAGAAACTTGTGCGGAGCGCGGATGAGCTTTTCCTCGGCGTTCGGATATTCGGAGAATCTGCCGAAGAACTTGGGAGTTCGATAAAGGAGAAGAAAGGAGGTCTCCGGTGCCTCGCGCAGCATGTTCTCCACCAAACCCATGATGATGGACTGGTGGCCGCTATCCTGGTCCATCGCGCGCATCATGACCGCGATTCGCGAGTGCTTCGGAGCGTCGACCACGGTCTGGCCTCTCCCTGATCTTTCCCTGATCTCGCTGAGGTGTGCAACCGTCCTGCGGGCACGGCTCGGCAAGACTTATGCTACCCGGGATGCTACCCCGCAACTATCCATACCTGATGCTTCGAGGGACGAGGGACGCGCACAAGCGAGCCTGCCGGAACGTGTTCACGGTCTTTCCCGGCACGCATCAGGCATTGGCGTTTACGGGACACCGCAGTAGAAACAGACAGAAAATCAGAGAATTCCCGATATTCGAGGAGTGCGGATTCGGCGACACCCGACCGAGCGGCCGCACGGATCGCGATGCCGGCCGAGCTCTCGAGCAACGCGGAGCACGTCTGGCGCTAGGGGATCTCCCCCTATCCTTCCTTTGCTTCGCGTCGAGATCCCGGTACTGTACCGACGACCTGCTGTTGCGAAGCGGCCGAGGAGCGCTCGGCATGACGTTCCTTTGATGTTCCTTTCTCATTGCGAGCGTGCTCGGCAAAGTCCGCGAGCTAAGATGATCGCACGCGCACGAACGGCGATCGCGGCGCTTGCGCTTGCAGCGACGCTGGCCGGTCCGGCGGCCTCGCAGCAGGCGCCGGCGATGCGCGGCGACGGTCCGCCGCCGGCGCCAAAGGCTTTCAGCATCACGAGGATTGATCCTGCGCTCGATGCGATCGTCGCGCCGAACGCCGAGCTCGAGCTCATCGCGAGCGGCTTCGGTCTCAACGAAGGTCCGGTGTGGGTCCGAGAAGGCCGATCGGGTTATCTGCTCGTCGGCGGCCTGATCGACAACGTGATCTACAAGATCTCGGCCGACAAGCAGGTTTCCGTGTTTCTCGAGCAGGCCGGCTACACCGGCACGGACATCGAGCACGTGGGCGCGCAGACCCGGAGCGGCCGCTCGCACGTGCTCCTGATCGGACCGAGCTGCGCAAGCCTCGATTCCGTCGGCCGGCTCATCTGGTGCGCGGACAACGACCGCGCGTTGATGCGCCTCGAGAACGACGGGACGCGGACGGTGCTCTCGGGCGGCGCGAACGGCAAACGCTTCAGCGGCCCGAACGACATCGCCGTGACACACGACGACGCCGTTTACCTGACGGACAACGACTTCGGCCTGCGCGGCGCAGGGCGGAGCCCGGACAAGCAGATGCCGAACGGCATCTGGCTCGTCGAAGACGGCCGCTCGACGATGGTGCTGGACGCGGCGACGCTCGGCGGCATTCCGAACGGCATCGCACTCTCGCCGGACGAGCGGTATCTCTACGCCACGGCGGGTCGCAAGCTCATGCGCTACGAGGTGCAGCCGGACGGCACGCTCGGCGCGGGCATCGTGTTTGCCGAGGGGCCTGGCATCGGCGACGGTATGAAGGTCGATACGCTCGGCAACGTCTACTCCACGAGCGGCGCCGGGCCCGGCATCGTCCGGATCACGTCTCCGGCGGGAACGCTGCTCGGCTATCTCAACCTGCCGATCTACGGCGGCGAGCCGAAACGGCAGATCTGCGCGACGAACGTCGCGTTCGGCGACGCGGACGGGAAGAGCCTGTACATTACGGCCTGCGACGTCGTCTACCGAATCCGCCTCGAGGTCGCCGGCATCATGCCGGGGCCTGGGGGGTAAATCCGCGGGGAACGGAAGCCGATCGCGCCGGGAGACAACGGCGAAGAACCAAAAATAAAGCTCTTCGGGGGAAGAATGACGACAACCGAACGCAACTTGGCCGTTAGCACGCATCGGCGCCGCGCCGTCGTCGCGAGCACGGTAGGCACGACCATCGAGTGGTACGACTTCTTCCTGTACGGGACTGCCGCCGCGCTCGTATTCCCGGAGGTATTCTTCCCGAACGACACGCCGCTGCGAGGGGTGCTCCTCGCGTTCGCCACCCAGTTCGTCGGGTTCGCGGCGCGGCCGATTGGAGCCGTCATCTTCGGCCACCTCGGCGACCGCATCGGCCGCAAGGCGACGCTGATCTCCACGCTGATGCTCATGGGGATTGCGACGACGCTGATGGGCATGCTGCCGGGCTACGACACGATCGGAGTCGCCGCCCCGCTGTTGCTCGTGGCGTTGCGTATCGTGCAAGGCATCGGCGTCGGCGGCGAATGGGGCGGCTCCGTGCTGCTGTCGATGGAATGGGGGACGCAACGGCGACGCGGCCTCATGGCCAGCTGGCCGCAGGTCGGCGTGCCGCTCGGGCTGCTCCTGTCGACCGGAATGGTCAGCCTGTTCGGTCAAGTGGCCGGCGACGGATTCGGTACCTGGGGCTGGCGCGTGCCGTTCCTCTTGAGCACCGTGCTGATCGCGGTCGGCCTCTACGTTCGGCTCAAGGTGCTGGAGAGCCCGACTTTCAGCCAGCTGAAACGCGAGAACGCGGTGGTCAAGTTGCCGGTGTGGCAGGTCTTGAAGGAGCAGCCGCGCGAGGTGATCACGTCCGCGTTCGTGCGGTTGTCCGAGCAGGCCCCGTTCTACATCTTCGTCACGTTCGTGCTCACCTACGGCACCGATCACCTCGGCATGTCCAGGGACGCGCTGCTGAACGACACGCTCGTCGCGGCCACGGCCGGCCTGATCACCGTGCCGCTGTTCGGGCTCTTGTCCGACCTGATCGGCCGCCGCCTGATGTACGGCATCGGCATCGTCGGCCTGGCCATGTTCGCGTTCCCCTACTTCGGCATGCTGAATACCCAAGCTCCCGCACTCGTGCTGCTCGCGATCGTGATTTCGCTGCAGTTCCACGCGATGCAGTACGGGCCGCAGGCCGCGCTGATCGCCGAGAGCTTCGGTCCCTCTACGCGGTACAGCGGCGCGGGGCTCGGCTATCAGCTCGCGTCGGTCATCGCCGGCGGGCCCGCACCGCTCATCGCCACTGCGATCCTGAGCTCGACCGGATCGAGCACGTTGATCAGCGCCTATCTCGTCGGGTGCTGCATTCTCGCAATGGGCGCGCTGCTGCTGATGCCGCGCCGGGAAACCACGGCGGCGCCGTCCAAATTCGACGAGGCCGCGGACCGCGGCGCGATTGCAGAGGTCGAGCCGGCAGGCGCGTAGCGGCGGCGGCCGGGAAACGGTGTGGACACACTGCTCCGCGAGCTGCATGCGCCGTGCGCCGGCGTACGCGCGAGTTCGGCATCCCGCATCGCGCAGGCGCCGCCCCGGCGCCGCAGCTTATGGACATTTCGCGGCTCATGAACTAGAAGACGACATCCGGCAAACGATCGCGCGGCTCCGCGTCGCCGCGCGGAGTGCTTTTTTGGTTCGACACGAACCCGGGGGAGCAGCATTGACGAACACGACAACGCAGCAGATTTTCTCCGGCGGCCTCCTGATGGCGCTCGCGACGGCGCTCTCGGCGCCGGCGGCCGCGCAATCCTCCAGCTTGCCGCCGCTCGATCCGGCGGCCCTGCCCGCGACCGAGTCTTCGATTCCGCCGGGCATCTCCTGGTCCTCGCCGCCGCTCGGTGAAGGCCCGTTCCTGATCGAGTCGGCCGTGCCCGAGCACCGCGAGCTACGGGTCGTCGTCGTCGCGCGCGGCCTCGAGCAGCCGTGGTCGATCGCGTTTCTACCCGACGGCGCGACGCTCGTGACCGAGCGTCCCGGCCGTCTCCGGATCATCCGCGACGGCGTGCTGGACCCCGAGCCCGTCGCCGGCGTGCCGGAGGTGCACGCTGCCGGCCTCCAGGGCCTCATGGACGTCGTGCTGCATCCGGAGTTCGAGGAAAACCATTGGATCTACCTTTCCTATCATCGGCCCACCTCGGAGGGCGAGGGCGAGACCGTGCTCGGGCGCGGCCGCTGGACGGGCACGGCGCTCGACGACTTCGAGGTGATATTCGAGACCGGCGCCACCGGGACCGAGGCCTCGCGCATCGGCTTCGGGGCCGACGGTATGCTGTACATGACCGTCAGCGCGCCCGGCACCGGCCTCGGCGTGCTCCGTTCGCAGAAGCCCGACGATTACGCGGGAACGACGATCCGGCTCCACGACGACGGCCGCATACCCGACGACAACCCGTTCGTCGATAAGCCGGGCTGGCTCCCTGCGATCTACACGACGGGACACCGCAACGGCCACTCGATGACGCTCAATCCCTGGACCGGCGAGCTGTGGGTCACCGAGCAAGGGCCGAACGGCGGCGACGAGATCAACATTCTCGAAGCGGGCGCGAACTACGGCTGGCCTTATGTCAGCTACGGCCGCACGTACATGGGTCCCTCCGTCTCGAAGAATCCCTACCTCGAGGGCACCAAGCAGCCCGTCGTCTTTTGGGTTCCGTCGATTGCCGTCACCGGCATGACGTTTTATTCGGGGCGCGTGTTCACCGAGTGGGAGCGGAATGTGTTCGTCGGCGGTTTACGCGAAGGCGAAACGCCGCGTACAGGGCAACTGCAGCGCATTCAGTTCAACGAGAACTGGCAGGAAATTCGACGCGAGCCGATGCTGCGCGAGCTCAAGCAGCGCATCCGCGACGTCCGCGAAGGCCCCGACGGCCTGCTCTATGTGCTGACGGGCGAGCGGGAGGGCGCCGTGCTCAGAATCGAGCCGCGCGAGTGAGCTCTCGCGGTGCTTGCTCTCTTCTTGATCGCATAGGCCCGGTCGCGACAAAATCCAGATAAACTAGCCTTCCCATTCGTGGCGAGCGCCTTTGTCCGACACCGGGACAAGCACGGTGCCGAGCTCGATCGGGCGTTCTATTCGACTACAGCGGCAAGGATGAAGGGATAACCATGGACATGTCACACAAGATTCTGAGGTCGGCAGTTGCCGCTGCCACCGTTGCCAGCTTGGCTGCGCCGGCGTTCGCGCACCATGGTTTCGGCCGTTTCGAGATGGAAGTCAACGAGGAATGGTCCGGAACCCTCACCAAGATGAACCTGGTGAACCCGCACTCCTACATGGAGCTCGACACGGTCGACGAGAACGGCAAGACGGTGCACATGCGCTGCGAAATGCGCGCCGCGACCCTGATCAGGCGCTCCGGTTGGTCCATCGACATGTTCAAGGTCGGCGCGCACGTGGAGATCGAAGGTCACCCGCACCGCGATGATCCCGAAGCGTGCTACATCGAAAACTTCAAGATCGGCGATTCGGTCGAAATGAACCGAAACGATCAGCTAACGACGAGTCAGCCCGTCGATACGCACAATCGTCCACTGCGCCTGGCCGACGGCACGCTCAACCTCAGCGGTGACTGGGCCGTGGAGCAGCTCGTGCTGACCGTGCCCCCGAGCGGCGGTCGCGGCTCCATGATTCCCAAGCACCTGTCGCCGGATTTCGCCGCCGGCAAGATCACCCTGGAGGACGTGCGCGCCACGATGCCGCCGAGGCCGGAAGTCGTCTATACGGAACGAGGCCGGCAGGCGGCCGAGGCTTTCGACCGCCGGTCTCCGGAGGACAATCCGTGGTTCGCCTGCAAACCCACCAGCATCATCCGAGACTGGACGGCGGACTGGCCGATCAACCGTTTCGTGCAAAGAATCACGCCGGAAGGCGAAAAGGTCATCGACATCACCTATGGCCTGTACAACTTCCATCGCCGAATCCACATCGGTATGACCGAGCATCCGGAGAACCTCGAGCCGAGCTACGCCGGGCATTCGATCGGCAACTGGGAGGGCGACACGCTGGTGGTCGATACCATCGGCTTTGCCGAAGGCGTCCTGTCCCCGCCCACTCGCAGCAGCGAGCAGATGCACATCGTGGAGCGCTTCACGCTCGACACCGAAACGATGGCGCTGAAGCGTGAGTACACGGTCACCGATCCGGTCTATTTGGCGGCGCCCTACGAGAGCTACGACGTCATGTATCTCTCGGACGTGCCTTTCCAGGAGCAGCCCTGCAAGGAGATGACGCCGGAATTCCAGCAGGGTTGACGGCGCGGCGGCGTCGGATCGTACGGCCGATCTAAACGCCGCTCGCGGAAAGCGCCGCCCTCGAGAAGCGTCTCCGCGAGCGGCTCGGCTCCTTCAGCACGCCTCGCCCGGCGCGAGAATCCGATTCAGCGTCGCGGCGAGCCGCGCGGCAGCTTGTGCGAGCCGCACGCGCGTGATCGCGTCCGCGCGGTCGAGGTACGCGTCGTCGAGACGCACCGCCCCGCTCCGCGCTGCCGTGAACGCATACACCTGCGGACGCAGCGCGAGGCTTTCGGCCGCCCAAGTCGGGTACGGATCGTCGCCGGCGGCAACCACGAACAGGCGCACGAGCGGCTCGAGGCCGCGGGCATAGATCGGCTCCGGCAACCCGGCGAGCCGCAGGACGTCCGTATCCCAGAATCGATGCAGCGTGATCGTCTCGCCGCCGACGCGCACGTCGATCGTGTTGCCGCCGCGGTCCGACTCCCGGCCGACGTGAAGCGGCTGGTGCACGTCGACGACGAAGTGCACGAGAAATCTCAGCGCTTCGCGCTTGTCGGCGCGCGAGCCTGGCGCCGCGAGCCGCGCGGCGTGACGCTCGATGGCCCAGAGCACGTCGCCTTCCGGCGGGTGCACGAACGACGCGATCGAAGCGCCGTCCGCGATGTTCATGTAGTGCCAGGGACCGGTGTGCCGCCAGGCCTCGTCGTCGCGGATGCGGTCGGCCCAGACCCCGATCTCGCCGAGATCCTCGCCGCCCGCGAGGCTCTCGACGGCTGCCGCGGCCGCCGGGCAGAGCAGCGGCTCGGCAAGCCGCCCCGCGACCCTGTGCCCTTCCGGCCCGAACGCGAGAGCAGGGCCCGCGAGCGCCGCGGCGCCCGCCGACGCGACGAGCGCGAGCGCGAGCGTTTTGACGGCGCGTGCGCTCGCGCGCGCAAGGTCGACGCGACCGTCCATCGACATCAAGGCGCCTTTTCGGCGGGTTGCCGGAAAGCCGGGTCGACGCCGAAGCCGACACGCCCGAGGGTCTCGTCCATCAGCCGCAGCGTGCGCTGCAGCGCACCGTGATTGTCCTCCATCAGGCTGTGCGCGGCGTCGCCGGCGGCGCGCCGCAGATCGGGCCGGTCGAGGAAGAGCGCGACGGCGTCGGCAAGCTCGTCCGCGTCGGCGACCTGCCGCGCGGCGCCGCGTTCGAGCGCGAGCCGGCTGATCTCCTCGAAATGAAACATGTGCGGTCCGAAGATCACGGGCACGCGCACGGCGCAGGCCTCGAGAATGTTCTGGCCGCCGTGGCGTACGAGGCTGCCGCCGACGAACGCGACGTCGGAAGCGGCATAGAGCCGCTGAAGCTCTCCCATCGTGTCGCCGACGACGATGTCCACCTCCGCCCCGAGCTCCCGGTGCGCGAGGCTGCGGAGCGCGATCTCGTACCCGCGGCGCTCGCAGAGGCGCTCCACGCCGTCGAAGCGCTCCGGATGGCGCGGCACGAGGGCGAGCAGCAAGTCGGGGTGCGTCTGCCGCAGCTTCGCGAAGGCGTCGAGGACCTGCGCCTCCTCGCCCGCGTGCGTGCTCGCCGCGATCCATACCGGCCGATCTCGGCCCCACTGCTGCCGCACGGCCGCGCCTTCTTGCAGAAGGCTCTGCGGCAGCTCGACGTCGAACTTGAGGTTTCCGGTCACGTGGATTCGCTCGGCGGGCGCGCCGAGCAGGCGCAGCCGCTCGGCGTCGACCTCGGTCTGCGGGCAGATCAGGTCCGCGTTCTCGAGCATCCTGCGCGTCGTCCGCGGCGCGCGGAGATAGCCCCGTAGCGATGCCTGTGACACGCGCACGTTCACGAGGAAGAGCGGAATGCCCCGCTGCCGGCACGCGGCGAAAATGTTCGGCCAGAACTCGGTCTCCGCGATGACGGCGAGATCGGGCCGGATGCGGTCGAGGAAACGATGCACGGCGTCCGGCAGGTCGTACGGGACGTACGAGTGGCTCACGCGCTCGCCGAAGAGCTCCCGCACCTGCTCGGACCCCGTGGGCGTCATCGTCGTCACGTGGATGCGGTGCTCGGGATAGCGCTCGTCGAGCGCGACGATCAGGGCCGCGGACGAGCGCACCTCGCCGACCGACACGGCGTGCACCCAGATTACCCGCCGTCCCGGCACCGGCTCGACGAAGCCGAAGCGCTCGGGCCAGCGGTTCCAATAGGGGCGGTAGCGCAGTCCGCGCCAGATCAGATTCCACAGCGCGTAGGGGAGCAGGAGATAGGCGGCGACCGACCAGACGGTCACTCGCGGGCTCTCCCTTGGAGCGGCATGGACTCGAAGCGCGTCTCCACGGCCTGGCGAGCCGCGAAGTAGCGCCGGTAATCCTCGTCCCATGCGACACGCGAGTCCACGGCCCGCTCGAACTCGCCGGTGAGCCCGAGCAGAAGCTCGGCGGCCTCACGCACCGCGTGGCGCTCGGGGGGCGCCGCGGTCACGTAGTCCGCGAGGCCGCGCCGCGCGACGTGCTCGTGCAGCAGCGGGCTCGAGTCTCGCCTCACGAGGATCCTGACGCCGCAGCGGGCGGCCATCGCGAGATCGTTCACGTCGTCGAATACCGCGATCAGACGTTCCGGCGGCAGGCCGTGCTCGGCGCAGAGCGCGTCGAGCGCGTCGGGCTTGTTCTTGACGCCGGTGTAGAGCACGTGAAAGTGCTCGCGCGCCGCGAACGCGGCAGCGCCCCGGTTCTCCTCGCCGGTGATGATCGCGGCGATCGGCAGCCCGGCATGCGCCCGCCACATCGCGAACCGCAGCAAATTGACGCCCATCGAGTCCGCTTCGCTGAAGCCGCTCGCGCCGCCGTCGCCCTTCGCGCCCGTGTTGAAGACGCCGTCCCAGTCGAAGACGATTCCGCGCGCGGCCGCGGCCCGCTCCGCGAGCGCCGCGGCCGGCGTCAGAAACACGCCGCCGAGCGCCGCGAACGCCGTCTGCACGTCACTTACCGATGGCATCACGAAAAAAAGGTGTCGGACACCTTTTCCTCGACGAAGGGCTCGGGCCGGAAAAGGTGTCTGACACCTTTTTGGGTTAGCGCTGCGGACCGAGCAGGCCGAGGCGCACGAGATCCTGAATGTCGAGGATGCCGGCGGGCCGCTCGTCGTCGACGACGACGATGCTGTCGACCTGGAACTCCTTGAAGAGCTTCACCGCCTCGTTCAACAGGCTTTCCTTGCCGATCGTGACCGGGCTCTTCGTGAAGCCGATCTGGCCGAGCGTCTTGTCGAGAATCGACGGGCCGTCCTTCTGCAGGCGGCGGCGCAGGTCGCCGTCGGTGAAGACCCCCGCGACGGCGCCCGACTCGTCGACGACGGTGACGGCGCCGAGGCGCGATTGCGTCATGCCGACCATCGCCGCAGTCAGCGTGTCCGACGGCGAGCAGACCGGATTCTCCTCCCGAATCAGATCCTTGACCTTCACCGTCATGAGCTGCGTGTGCTCCCTGAACTGGGCCGTGCCGACCTCGGTCAGCGAGTTGTCGCAGAGGTGCTGCATCACGAGGAACGGCACCGTGCAGACGTGCACGCCGGCGAGCAGCGCCTGGCGCACGTGCTCGGCATGGCGCACGGAAGAGAACATGACCTTCGTGTCGTAGCCGTGCACCTCGACGACCTCGACGCACTGCTCGAACAGCTTGATCGCGTCGTGGCCCTGATCCTGGAGGCGCCCGGCGAGCGGGCAGACGAACGCGGCGCCGGCCTCCATCGCCATGTACGCCTGATTCAACGTGTAGATCAGATGCACGTTCACGCGGTGGCCGCGGTTCGTCAGCCGCTGGCACGCCTTCACGCCGGCGTTCGAGATCGGCACCTTGAACACGGGCTCGCGCTCGAGCCCCAGCCCGAGAATTCGCTCGGCCTCGGCGACGATCGCATCGGGCGTATCGCCGAGGGCCTCGACTTGAAGCTCCGGCACCATCCCGGAGAGCTTCACGATCGCGCCGTCGATGTCGGTGATGCCGTGACGGTGCATGAACGTCGGCGTCGTCGTCAGCCCCTTTACGAAGCCGAAATCGAAAGCCGCTTCGATTTCCTTGAAATCTACGGAGTCGAGATAAAGGTCCATGAAGGTCTCAATGCGCCCGAGAGCGAACGATGTCGTGAATGTCGAGCAGCGGCCGCACGAAGTCGGCGAGATGGTCCAGCTCGTATTGGCTGGCCGCATCGCAGAGCGCCTCGGGCGGGTTCGGGTGCGCCTCGATGAAGATGCCGTCGACGCCGGCGGCCACGCCGGCCCGTGCGAGCACGGTCAAGAACTCGCGCGTGCCGCCGCGCGGATCCTTGCTGGGGATGCCGTACTTCCTGATCGTGTGCGTGATGTCGAAGACGACCGGATAGCCGGTCTGCGCGAGCAGATAAAAGCTGCGCGGATCGACCACGAGGTCGTTGTACCCGAACGTGTAGCCGCGCTCGGTGAGGATGATGCGGTCGTTGCCGGATGCCTCGATCTTCTGCACGGGCTTCGCCATGTTGTCCGGGGCGATGAACTGGCCGTGCTTGATATTGATCACGGCGCCGGTCTTCGCGGCGGCGACGACGAGCTCGGTCTGCATGCAGAGGTAGGCCGGAATCTGGAGGACGTCGACGACCTCGGCAGCCGGCGCCGCCTGCGACGGATAGTGGATGTCGGTGAGGATCGGCAGCTCGAACTCGCGCTTGATCTTCTCGAGCGTTCTCAATCCGGCCTCGAGGCCCGGGCCCTGGTAGTAGTCGAGCGAGCTGCGGTTGTCCTTCGAGAACGACGACTTGAAGATGAGCGGCAGACCGAGCTCCGCCGCGATGCCCTTGAGGCGCTCGGCGGTGCGCATCATCAACGGTTCGTGCTCGATGACGCACGGCCCCGAGATCAAGAAAAGCTCATCGGATCCGCAGTCTATGTCGCCGACAAATACGTGCTTTTCGCTCATCGGGAATCCAGGTGGCCGCTCGCTCGCGGCATTGTGCGTTCAAAGCCGGGGGCCTGCAAGCGCGGCCCGTTACCGTCGATGATGTGCGACAGCAACGCATAGTTTCGCCGCGTCGCGCCTTGCCCGTCGAGAACGACGCGCTTACCGCGCTCGCCGAGCCGCCTTCTTCGCTCGCCGTCGGCGACGAGCTCCGCGATCGCCGCGGAGAGCTCGTCCGCGTTCCGCACCAGGAGGCCGGCGTCGTGCCGCAGCAGATCCTCGACGGTCTCCTTGAAGCTGAAGTTGTACGGACCGAACAAAACGGGCACGCCGAGGACGGCAGGCTCCATCAGGTTGTGGCCCCCCTTGTTGCTGCCGCGATAGAACAGGCTCCCGCCGACGAAGGCGACGTCGGCCGCGGCGTAGAGAAGTCCGAGCTCGCCCACGGTGTCGACGACGAGCACGGCGCCCCGCCCGGGCGCGGGGCAGGCCCCGGAGTCGAGCAGCGTCTTGCGCACCGCGCGCAGGCCTTCGGCCGCGAGGTGCTGCTCCACGTCCGAGGCGTCCTCCGGGTAGCGCGGCACGACGATCAGGGCGGCGCGCCGCTCCGGGTCGAGCGCCTTGAAGGCGCGGAGCAGGGCCTCGTGCTCGCCCGGATGAAGACTGCCGCCGATCACGACGACATCCTCCGGCGCATAGCCGAGACGCTCGCGCAGACGGCGCCGCGACTGGTCCGCCGCGCCCGTGTGCGCGAGGTCGTATTTCATGTTACCGGTGACGTGAAGGCGCTCCGGGGCGACGCCCAGACGGCGCAGCCGCTCCGCATGCTCGCCGCTTTGCACCGCGACGAGCGCGACACTGCGAAGCGCGCGCCGCAGCACGCCGGTCCGCGCGTACGCGCGGCAGGACTTCTCCGACATCTTGCCGTTCAGCACGACGACGGGCACGCCGCGCGCCTCGGCCGCGAGAAGGAAGTTCGGCCAGAACTCCGACTCGACGATCACGACGATGCGGGGATCGAAGCGCTCGAGAAAGCGCCGAACGACGACCGAAAGATCGAACGGAAACAGCGTCACGCGGTGACGCGGATAGGCCTTGCGTGCCGCCGCGAGCCCCGTCGTCGTATAGGTCGAGACGATCAGCGGCACGCCCGGCCGGTCGGCCTCGAGCATCGCGACGAGAGGCTTCAGCAACGAGACCTCGCCGGCCGAGGAGCCGTGCAGCCATATCGAGCCCGAAGCCGGCTCGCCGAGCCCGAACCCGAACCGCGACGAGAAGCCGCGCCATCCGCCCGTGCGCAGCAGCCGGTAGAGAATCCACGGCGACGCGAGCAGCAGGGCGATCGAATAACCGAGATCGAGCAACAGGCTCATCGGGACATCGGGCGCGCACGCCGCCGGGCCAAACGGGCGCTCATTTTAGCCCGCCCTCGAGGCGGGCTGCGGCGGCGCCGCGGCATCCGACGGGCCGCGGCGGTCACGCGGCCGGGCCGGGCGCCTCCTCGGCCGGCCTCGAAGCCGGCCAGCGCGCCGCTTCCCGCTGGAGGTGGGCGATCCAGTCGCCGGTGACGCCGGCGCGCATCGGCCGCGCGATGAAGAAGCCTTGCGCGGCATCGCAGCCGAGCTCGGCGACGGTCTCGAGGTTGTAGGGGCTGTCCACGCCCTCGGCGACGACGGTCATTCCGAACGCGCGCGCGAGCTCGACGATGACGCGCACGATGTGGCGGTCCTTCTCGTCGGTCGCCGCGGTCGCGACGAACCGCTTGTCGATCTTGACCTCCGTCGCGGGGATTTCCTTGAGGTAGCTGAGCGAGGAGTAGCCCTTGCCGAAATCGTCGATCGCGACACCGATACCGAGCTTGCGCACGCGCTCGAGGCTCGGGATCGACGCGCCGTCTCCGCTCACGAGGCTCTCCTCGGTCAGCTCGAGCGTGAGCCCGAGCCCCGACTCCTCGAGAGACCGGGCGCTGTGCTGCAGGCGCGAGAAGAAGTCCGGATGCGTCAGGACCTGCGGGGCGACGTTCACCGCGATCGAGAACGGCGCAAAGGGCGACCACGTGGCCGCGGTCTCGAGGACCTTGTCGAGCACGAGCCACGTCATCGGCACGATGCTGCCGCTGCGCTCGGCGAGCGGCACGAACTGCTGGGGCGGCACGAACGTGCCCGAAGGCGAGCGCCAGCGCGCGAGCGCCTCGACGCCGAGGACGCGGCGGTCGCCGAGGGCGATTTTCGGCTGGAAATAGACGTCGAGCTTGCCCTGCTGCACGGCTCGCTCGAAATCGCTCTCGAGCTTCCACAGCGCGGTTTGCCGGCGGGTCGAGTCGGGGCTGTAGACCGCGAACCCGAGCTCGTTCTCGCGCGCCTCCTTCAGCGCGAGCTCGGCGCGGCGAAAAAGGCTGGCGGCGTCTTCCGCGTGCGTCGGGTAGACCGCGACGCCGAGGGTGAGATCCACGACGAAGCTGTCGTCGCCGACCTGCACGCGCGCCCGATCGTCCTCCGTGAGCCGGGCCGCCGCATCGAGCACGGCGCCGGCGGAGTCGAGCGGCAACAGCACGATGAAGCGGCGACCGGAGAGGCGGATGATCGGAGCGCCGGGCGGCAGCAGCGCTTTCATGCCCTCGACGTAGTCGCTGCAGAAGCGTTGCGATCGATCTTCGCCGAAAGTCGCGCTGATTCGATTGAACGCGTCGAGCTGACCGAGCAACAAACCGATCAGCCGATGCGATGCCTGCTGGAGAAACTGATCGATGAATCGCGTACTCGCGCTCGCACGCCTGCCAGCGGCCATTACGCTCCTTTTCGACGCCGGAGATGGTTGCGCTGCAAAGCTCCGATGAACGGAGCCGTCGGGCATTTGAGCACGACGGCGGCTTTGCCGCTGTGAGAGCCTTCACGGCGTCGCGACCCGAGGGCGACCGGCGGCGACGGTTTTCGCCGGTCCGCGTCACCTGCGGCATTGACATAAGCGCGGCCGGCGAGGCCTTCCCGTGTGCGCCGAGCGGCGTGGCACAGGCCTTGCAGGACGGGATCACGATCACCTTCGTTCGAGCTGAACCCTGCAGATGACGCGACTCGAGCCGCAGCTCCGCGATACGGAAACTTATACGGAGTCGAACTTCCTGCGCTTGCACACCGCGTCGGCGCCGAGACGCGCCCCCGGCGACACGGTTCTCGTCACGATCGAGCACCTCTGCTACCGACCGGACGGCGGTTGGCGTTGCTCGACGATCGTCGACCGCGAGGCGATGTCGCGGGAGGACGCGTTGTTCATCGCGCACTCGTATGCGGAGCGGAACGAGGTGCCCGTGATTTACGAGTGCCACGCGCGCTGAGCCCGCGCGGCCGCGGTCAGACCTCGATCCAGCCCTCGAGGTACTTCACGACCTGCCCGGAGATCGCCGTACGGTCGCCGCGCAGCTCCCCGAAGAGCTCGGCGCCGCGGCGCGAGAGCTGAAGAGTGCGAATCGCGGGCTTACCGAGGCGCGCGCTCCAGTAGGGCACGAGGCCGCACTGGATCGAGCCCGTTCCCGGATCCTCGCCGACGCCGTGGCTCGGCGCGAAGTATCGACAGACGATGTCGGCGCGATCGCTCGGTGCCGTGGCGGCAACGCCGGCCGGGTGCAGGGCGGCCAAGGCGTGCAGGTCCGGCGCAAGGGCCGCGACCGCCGCTTCGCTCTCGAGCACCGCGAACAGGTAGTCCCGACCGGGCGTGGCGAGCACTTCGATCGGCTCGACGCCGAGGCCCTCGACCAGCGCGTCCGGCGGTGCCACGCGTTCGAGGCGCCACGCGGGGAACAGCAGCTCGAGCCGTCCGTCATCCAACCGGCTCACGCCGAGCTCCCCGCTCGCCGTGTCGAAGCGGACCTCCGTGCGCCCGGGCTCGAGCTCGGTGAACAGGACGAAGGCGCTCGCCAGCGTCGCGTGGCCGCAGAGCTGCACCTCCACGGTGGGCGTGAACCAGCGCAGCCGGTACGCCGGGTCGCCGGGGACGAAAAACGCGGTCTCGGACAGGTTGTTCTCCGCGGCGATCGCCTGCAGCAGGCCGTCGTCGAGCCACTCGTCGAGGGGCACGACCGCGGCCGGATTGCCGGCGAACCGCCGCGACGTGAACGCGTCGACCTGGTACAGCCGCAGACGCGTCATCGTTTCCCCGAATCCATTTTCGGCACCTCGCCGAATTCGTGCCCGGCTCCGAATGCATGGACTGCAGGCGAAACCCTGTCCGGCACTCGATGCACGCAATTCCTGTCCGGCACCGAACGCATTACTCGAGAGCGTCGAGGGCGCGCTTCCGGGCGGCTTCGAACTCGTCGCCGGGGTTCCAGCGCGGCATCTCGTCGGCGTTCGCGACAACCAGGCCGGCCCAGAAGCCGAATCGGGCGTCCTGGACCATGCCCTCGAAGCTCCACTCGTCGGTCAACTCGTCGCTCGGCTGGTGGTAGTGCTCGTTCGTGTATTCTTCGACGCGCTCGACGCCCCATCCTTCCGGCCGGCCGACGAAATCGGTGCCGGGGTCGAAATAGAACGCCGGGACACCGATCTTCGCGAAGTTGAACTGGTCGGAGCGGTAGTAGTAGCCCCGATCGATGAACTCGTCGGGCTTGACCTCGCGGCCTTGGAAGTCCGCGACCTGGCGCGCGACCGCATCGAGCGTCGACTTGCCGAGACCGACGAACGTGATGTCGCTCGTCTTGCCCCAAATGTTGCCGCTGTCGTAGTTCACGTTCGCGGCGATGCGCCCGGGCGGGACGGTCGGGTGGAGGGCGAAATACTCGGACCCGAGCAGCCCCTGCTCCTCGGCGCCGACGAAGAGCAGCATGATCGAGCGGCGCGGGGGCTCGGGCATCGCCGCGAACGCCTGGCCGATCTCGAGCAGCATCGCGACGCCGCTCGCATTGTCGCGGGCGCCGTTGTAGATCGTGTCCCCGCCCTCTTCCGCGTCCATCGCGCGGCCCAGGTGATCGTGGTGCGCCGTGTAGATCACGTACTCGTCGGCAAGCTCCGGGCCGCTGCCGCGGAGGACGCCCAGCACGTTCGCCGACGACGTGCGCTCGAGCGTATTCTCGAGCGCGATCGAGGTCGTCACGCCGAGCGGCACGGGCTCGAAGTCGCGCTGCTTCGCGCGCTCGACGAGCTCGGCGAGGTCGAAGCCGCCGAGAGCGGCGAGACGCTCGGCCGAGGGCTCGGTGATCCACGCCTCGATCTGCATTCGCGGCTCGTCGCCGGCCGGCAGCTCGTACTGCGTGCCGGTCCACGAGGTCTGCACGACTTGCCAGGGATACCCTGCCGAAGGCGTCGTGTGGATGATGATGGCGCCGGCCGCGCCTTGGCGCGCGGCGCTCTCGTACTTGTAGGTCCAGCGGCCGTAATAGAGGCGCTCGCGCCCGGCGAACAGCTCCGGATCCCAATCCGGATCGTTGTTCAAAATCAGCAGGACCTTGCCCTCGAGGTCCGCGTCCTTGAAATCGTCCCAGTCGTATTCGGGCGCCTGTATGCCGTAGCCGACGAAGACGATCTCGGCCCCGTCAACCTCCGCGTGCTCGCTCTGCACGCCGCTCGCGACGATGAACTCGTCGCCTTGCGAGAGCTCGAGCGTTTCGCCGCCGCGCGAGAACGTCCATGTCGGGGGCTGCATCGCGGTGATGCCGACGAGGTCGAACGGCTGGAGCCACGAGCCGTCCGCGCCGCCGGGCTCGAAGCCGATTTCCTCGAGCGCGCGCGCGAGATACGCCTGCGTCATCTCGTCGCCTTCGGATCCCGGCGCGCGGCCGCCGTAACGATCGCTCGCGATCTCCGCGATGACCTCGCGCAGGCCGCGGGCGTCGATGGCCTCGGCCGCGTTCCGATTCGCATCGGTGAAGACGTCGCTCCCCGACTGGGCACGCGCCTGGCCGCTTCCGAGCAGCACGGCGAGCGTGCCGGCGAGCCAGAACGCGGCGCGGGCCGCGGAACGCGCTCGGCGCCGCCGGTCTTCGAGCGTGATCGTCGCGCACATGATCGGCCTCCTGCGTCGGTGGATCGTGACGGCATTATCGCAACGACGCCGGCACAGTTCATGCCGCGGCAGGCATCGGGGCGTCAATCCCGCGAACAAAGGTGGACCGCCTCGAGCGCTCCGGCGAGCTCGGCCTCGGGATCTCGAGCCGCACGTTGCGCGCGCCACGCGATGTGGCCGTCGGGTCGAACGAGCACGGCGCCGTCCGCCTCGACGTGATAGACCTCCTCGAAGCGCCGCGCGGCGGCATGCCCCCTCGGCCCCGCCGGGAGGCAACGAATCGAAGCGGCGAAGCGTCTGTCGGCGTTCGCAGCCGCCTCGCTCCAACGCTGCCCTGCGGCGCCGGTCAGCAGCACGAAGCCCGCGCCAAAGCAGTCGTGCACCGGCACGAAGCTGCCGGCGTGCTCGATCATGAAATGCGGTGCGCGTGATCCGGGTCGCCCCGTCGGCTCGTGCGGGTTCTCGAACGCGGCGCTCGCCGCAGCGTCGGCGACCAGCGCCCCGCCGGGGTAGACATAGCCGAAGATGACGGCCGCGTCGTCGACGATCGGCACCGGAGCAGGCAGACGCTTCGACGGGTCCTCGAACCACGCCGCGAGGCGCGCGAGAGCCTGGGCGAGCGAGTGCTCGGCGACGTAGCGGCGCTCGATCTGATAGCTCTCGAGGAGCCCCGGCCGAGCCGCGCGGCCAAGCACGAGCTCGAGTTTCCACGCGAGATTGTGCCCGTCGTGGATCCCCGTGTTGCCGCCGAATGCGCCGGTCGGCGGCATCGAATGCGCGGCATCGCCGAGCAGGAAGGCGCGTCCTTCGCGAAAGCGCTCGGCGAGCCATGCGGTGACGTCCCACGCACGCGCGTCGAAGAGCTCCGCCCGTACGTCGGAGCGGCCCGCCGCACGGCGCACGAGCTCCGCGGTGCGCGCAGCGTCGAAGCCCTCCGGGCTCTCGCCGCGCTCGGGCCGATATTGCAGCGCGAGCAGCCAGTGATCCTCGCGCGGCGTGACCGTCGCGTTGAGATCGGTGACGAAGCAGGACGTGAAACGACGGCCTTTCAGGAACGGCTCGAGATCGGTATCGAAGATGAGATTCATCCAATGCTGGAGGACGCCGGGTCCCGTGCGCTCGATGCCGAGCGACTCGCGAGTGCGCCCGCCGATGCCGTCCGCCGCGACGAGATAGTCCGCCTCGACGACGTCCTCGCGACCCGTCCCGAGATCGCGGACCCGGGCGAGCACCGCATGCTCGTCTTGCGTGAACGAGACGAGCTCCGTGTGAAAACGGACGTCCGCGCCGAGCCGCTCCGCATGGGCACGCAGGATCGGCTCGAGGCGGTCCTGATCGCAGGTCTCGGCGCTCGCCGCGCTGAGGTCGCTCATGTCCGACCACGGCTTCCCGAGGAACCGCACGTCCGGATCGGCCAGGCTCCGCGCGCGGGCGATCTCGCCGCCCTTCTGGTCGCCCGTGCGACGCTCGCGAATCTCCTGCTCGATTCCCGCCCCTCGATAGATCTCCATCGAGCGCGGCGATATGCCGGCAAACTTGTACTGCACCGTGGTCGCCGGATGCCGCTCCACCACGGTGCAACCCACGCGACGCCGCGCGAGGAACAACGCCAGCGAAAGACCGTTCAAGCTGCCGCCGACGACGAGCACCGACGTCCTGGTCATGACCGCACCTCCTGTTGCCGCGCTCCGCAACGCAAGACTCGCCGATGCGAATCGCGTCTGCCAGCGGCGATGGCCGGCCGCGCCGCCGGGCTCGTTCGTGGACGGCGCTGCCGCCGTCAGGCGGCGGAGCTGTGACGTCGGCCGCTCGCGGCGAACTCCTCGATCATCGTGCGATTGAACGCGGGCAGATCGCCGGGGTTGCGGCTCGTGATCAAGCCGTCGTCGACAACGACCTCGCGATCGACCCAATTCGCGCCGGCGTTCCGGAGATCGGTTCGCAGCGAGGGCCAAGAGGTCATGGTCCTGCCCTTCACCGCGCCCGCTTCGATGAGCGTCCAGGGCCCGTGACAGATCGCGGCCACGGGCTTGCCGGCCCGGAAGAACGCCTGGACGAACTCGACCGCCGCAGTGCTCGTCCGAAGCTTGTCCGGGTTCATCACGCCCCCGGGCAGGACGAGCGCGTCGTAACGGGCGGCGTCCGCCGCGTCGAGCGCGACGTCGACCGGGACCTCGTCGCCCCAATCGGTGTGATTCCAGCCTTTGACCTTGCCGCGGACGGGCGACACGACGTCGACCTCGGCGCCCGCGTCGAGCAGCGCCTTGCGCGGCTCCGTGAGCTCCGACTGCTCGAAGCCGTTCTCGACCAGCATGGCTACGCGCTTTCCTTTCAATGACTCGGTCATCTCGTCCCCTCCATGCTTCGCGCCAAGACGAGTTGCACGGGCGGCTTCACGGCGAATCGCGGCCGCGAGCGCGGCGGGTGGGCGCCGACGCGTCGGCCGCGCGCCATGCCGCCGCCCGTGCGCGTCCTGCGCTACCTCGCCGCCTGCTCGTATTCCTCGCGGCTGATGGAGCCGCTCTGATCGGTGTCGACCGACGAGACATCGACGCCTTCGATTGCCGCAAGCTCGGTGCGGCTCAGCTCACCGTCGGCGTTCGCGTCGACCTCCTCGAAGGACGGCCGAGCTTCAACGCCGCGCTGCTGCCCCGCGCCGCTGCGCTGCTGCTCGGCCGCGCTGCGCTGCTGCTCGGCGGCACCGCCCTGCTGGGCTTCTGCGCTGCGTTGCTGCTCGGCCGCTCCGTGCTGCTCCGCCGTCGCTCCGTGCTGCTGTGCCGTGGCTCCGTGCTGCTGTGCCGCCGCTCCTTGCTGCTGTGCCGCCGCTCCTTGCTGCTGTGCCGCCGCTCCTTGCTGCTGTGCCGCCGCTCCTTGCTGCTGTGCCGCCCCTTGCTGCTGCTGGGCTACCGCGGCGCCGCCCTGCTCACGCTCGGCCACGCTGCGCCCTTGGTCGACGGGGCTGCGCTGTCGTTCGATCGCCCGTTGCGCCTCGGCCGCGCTCTGCAGACGCTCGGCCTCGCTCGCCGGCTCCTCTCCCGCGCTCTGCTCCGACGAGGCCTGCTCGCCCGAGGCGGCGAGCTGGAGGTCGGCGACTTGCCGCAGCTGCGTTGCCGCATTGCGCAGCGCTTCGGCAGCACTCAGCAGCTCCTCGGCCGCAAGTCGATCCGGGCGCGCGCCGCGCCGCTGCCCGCCGGCCTCGTCGCGCGCGGCCTGCGAGCCCTGCGAAGCGGAGGAACCGCCCTCGAGCTCGGTGATTCGCTGCTGGGCCGCGAAGAGGTAAAACTCGGTGGCGTCGAGGCTGCCGTCACGCGTCAAATCGACGTCCGCCCACGCCGTGATCAGCTCGGGACGGCCTTGCGCCTCGGCTTGCTCGAGGCGCTCATCGCCGTTTCTGTCCATGCGCTGCATCTCCTCCTGCGCGCGCCGACCGTAATCGGTCGATGTGAAGGGCTGGTAATCGCGCGCCTGCGACGGCGCCGGCTGCTGTGCAAGCGCGCCGCCGGCTAGCGCCGCGGCAACGGCTGCAGCGAGAGCTGCTTTCGAAATCGTCATCATGGCTGTGGCCTCCTCCTGTGCGGAAATGCCGAGAGGCGAAATCGGACGCTGGGGAGTGCAATTGACGTGCCATGGCTCGCGAGCGCGAGCTCGAACCGGAAGCCGGGCTCGGCTTCGCCCGGGTACGCGTGCTTCGAAGTCGGAGCGGCCGGCCGGAGCCTCAATCGACGACGTGCAGCGACAGCCACTCCGCCGTCAACGCGGGCTTTTGCTCGCCCTCGATCTCGATCGTGACGTCGAGCTTCATCAGAAATTGACCGGGCTTGCGCTCCTCCACGCTCGCGAGCGTGCCGGAGGCGCGGATGCGCTTGCCGACGCGTACCGGCGCCGGAAAGCGCACCTTGTCGAACCCGTAGTTCACGAGGAGCTTCGTGCCCGCGATCTTCGGCACGAAGTCGATGCAGAGCGGCACGATCAAGGAGAGCGTCAGCAGACCGTGAGCGATCGTGCCGCCGAACGGCGTTTGTGCGGCGCGCACGGGATCGACGTGGATGAACTGATGGTCCTCCGTGACGTCCGCGAAGCGATCGACGCGTGCTTGATCGATCGTCATCCAATCGGACGTGCCGAGCGGCCGTCCGACGAGCGCCTCGAGCTCGTCGCGGCCGATTTCCCGCCGTGCTTCCGTCATGTCGCTCCTCTCGACGTCGCTGCCGATCCGGCCTCGCCCGTCCGCCGAACGCTGTGCCGCGTCCGCCGCAGGCTCCCGCCAGTGTGCCCCGAATCCCCCGCGGAGCCTAGGAGCCTGTGCGAACGCCTCGTCTCTCGCAGGCGCGCCGGCCGACGGCCGGCGGCCCGCCGGCGTTGCGTTTTGCGGCGTCGCATGGCGCAATAGGCGGCTCGCGCGCTCCCGGCGCGCTCCTGCTCGATGCGCAATCCCCGGCTCGGAGGACTTCAACCGCTCATGGCGACGGCACCACGGATCGGCTTCGTCAGCCTCGGCTGCCCCAAGGCCCTGGTCGACTCCGAGCGCATCCTGAGCCGGCTGCGCGCGGAAGGCTACGAGACGGCCGCCGACTACGCCGGCGCGGACGTCGTCGTCGTGAATACGTGCGGCTTTCTCGAGAGCGCGCGGGCGGAGTCCCTCGACGCGATCGGCGAAGCCCTCGCCGAGAACGGGCGCGTGATCGTCACCGGCTGCCTGGGCGCGCAGGCCGCGCTGATCCGCGAGCGCCACCCGGACGTCCTCGCGGTCACGGGCCCGCATCAATACGAGGCCGTGATGGCCGCCGTGCACGACGCCTGCCCGCCGCCGCACGATCCATTTCTCGACCTGATCCCGCCGCAAGGCATCCGCCTGACGCCGCGGCACTACGCTTACCTCAAGATCTCCGAGGGCTGCAATCATCGTTGCAGCTTCTGCATCATCCCGAGCCTGCGCGGCAAGCTGGCGAGCCGACCGGCGGCCGACGTGCTCGTCGAAGGGGAGCGCCTCGTGCGCGCCGGCGTGAAGGAGCTGCTCGTGATCTCTCAGGACACGAGCGCCTACGGCGCGGATCTGAAATACGCGGCCTCCTCGTGGCACGGCCGGGACGTGCCTGCGCGCATCACGGAGCTCGCGGCGGCGCTCGGCGAGCTCGGCGCATGGGTCCGCCTGCACTACGTGTACCCGTATCCGCACGTCGACGAGCTCATCCCGCTGATGGCGGAGGGCAAGCTCCTACCGTACCTCGACATTCCGTTTCAGCACGCAAGCCCGCGCGTGTTGAAGGCGATGCGGCGTCCGGCCGCGAACGCGCGGACGCTGGAGCGCATTCGGGCGTGGCGCTCGGCCGTGCCCGCGCTGACGCTTCGCTCGTCGTTCATCGTCGGCTTTCCCGGCGAGACCGAGGAGGACTTCGCGCTGCTCCTCGACTGGCTCGAGGAGGCGGAGCTCGACCGCGTCGGCTGCTTCCGCTACGAAGCCGTGGCCGGGGCAGCGTCGAACGCGCTCCCGGGCCGCGTGCCGGAGGAAGTCATCGAGGAGCGCTGGCACCGCCTGATGGCCGCGCAGCAGTCGATCAGCGCAAGACGGCTCGCGCGTCTCGTCGGCCGGACGATCGAGGTCGTCGTCGACCGTGTCGACGGCGAAGGCGCGGTCGCGCGCTCGAAGGGCGATGCGCCGGAGATCGACGGCAACGTTTTCCTGCCGCCGGCGCCGGGGCTCGTGCCCGGCACGATGCTCGACGTGCGCGTCGAGGAGTCGGGCGACTACGATCTCTGGGCCGTGCCGGTCGACTGCCGCACTGAAGGGCTCGAGCCCGTCGGTGCGGGCGCGGCGAGGGCCGCCTCGTGATGGCGCTCGTGAAGCCGTTCAGAGCGCTCCGGGCGAGCGCCGAGCACGCCGCCGGCGTCGTCGCGCCGCCGTACGACGTCGTCGACACCGACGAGGCGCGTGCGCTCGCGGCAGGCAAGCCGGACAGCTTCCTGCATGTCTCGCGGCCCGAGATCGACCTGCCGCCCGGCACCGACCCGCACGACGCCGCGGTCTATGCGCGCGGAGCAGCGAACCTGCGGCGGCTCGAACGCTCCGGCGCGCTGGTGCGGGACACCGAGGCGTCGTTCTACGTCTACCGGATGACGGCGGACGGGCACGTTCAGACCGGCATCGCGTGCGTCGCATCGATTCGCGCGTACGAGGAAAACCGGGTCAAGAAGCACGAGCTGACGAGACCCGACAAAGAGACGGATCGCGTTCGTCACATCGACGCGTTGAACGCGCAGACGGGCCCCGTGCTCTGCGCGTATCGCGCGGACGAGCGGTTGGAGGCGCTGCTCGACGAGGCGGCGCGGAAGTCGCCGCTGCTCGACGTCGAGGGGCCGAACGCCGTCCGGCACACGGTGTGGCGTGTGGCCGAATCCGCGGCTGCCGAGCGGCTCGCCGCGGCGCTCGGTGCACTCGACGCGCTCTACATCGCCGACGGTCATCATCGTTCGGCCGCCGCGTCCCGCGTGGCCCGAGAGCGTCGCGCGAAGGGCGGAGGCGAAGACGCGAGCCACGAATATTTCCTGACCGTCGCGTTCCCGCACGACGAGATGCGGATCCTCGACTACAACCGCGCCGTCGCGGGCTTGAACGGCCTGACGCCGGCCGATCTGCTCGAGCGGCTGGAGCGCACGTTCGCCGTCGAGCGGCTCAGCGCTCGGGCGAAGCCCGAGCGCGCCGGCACGTTCGGGATGTACCTCGACGGCGCGTGGTATCGCCTCGCGCTGCCGGATAGCGTGCTGCCGTCCGATCCGGTCGCACGCCTCGACGTGAGCCTGCTGCAGGAGCACGTGATCGGTCCGCTGCTCGGCGTCGACGACCCGCGGAGCGACCCGCGGATGATGTTCGTCGGCGGCGTCCGCGGCCTCGCCGAGCTCGAGCGGCTCGTCGACGGCGGCCGCGCGGCCGTCGCGTTCGCGATGTATCCGACGAGCATGGAGCAGCTCATGGCCGTCGCCGACGCCGAGCGGCTGATGCCGCCGAAATCGACGTGGTTCGAGCCGAAGCTGGCCGACGGGCTGCTGTCCCACGTCCTCGACTAGCGAGGGTTAGCCCGTTGCGACTAACCCTTTGCTGGGTTAGCATGCCGGGGCTATCCCATAATCGGGTGGACGATGTCGCAGGGAAAGCCGCACGCCGTCCTGATGGGCGATCTCGTCGGCAGCTCGAAGGCCGCGAGCAAGACCGATCTCCACGAGCTGTTCAACCGCGTCGTCGAGGATGCGAATCAGCGCTGCGCGCCCGAGATCGCGTCGCCGCTCACGATCACGCTCGGCGACGAGTTCCAGGGTCTCGCCTACACGTTGGGCGGCGCCTTCGACGTGGTCCGGGGCCTGCGGCTCCGGCTTCTGCTCGAGCGCGTCGAAGCCCGCTTCGTCGTCGGCGCAATCACGCTCGAGACCGAGCTGAACCGGGAAAGGGCCTGGAACATGATGGGTGAAGGGCTCGCCGAAGCGAGAGCGAAGCTCGGCGACAAGGACGACACGAACCGCTACCGCTTCAGCTTCCCGGCCGACCCAATGCTCGAGCTGCTCCTCGACGGCATCGGCCGCAGCCTGACGCGGGTCGAAGCCGGCTGGACCGACACGCAGCGGCGCTACGTCGCGCGCGTCCTCCTCGACCCGGAGACGCCGAAGGGCGAGATCGCGAGCGCGCTCGGCGTGTCGGAGAACTCGCTTTACAAGGTGCTGAGGTCGGCGGAGCTGCGCTTTTATTCCCGCCAGATCGAGACGATCGAGGAGGCGCTCAGCCGCGAGGACCGGCGCCGCGAGGCGGCGGCATGAATCCGCTCGCCGAAGCGCTTCGGTACGCCGCGTACCTCCTCTACGTGCCGCTCGTCTGGTACGCCGGGAACGCGTTCTGCCGGCTCGTCTTTCGCGTTGCCACCGTCGCGGTCGCGAAAACATCGGAGGCCCGCGAAGCGGAGGCACTCGCCGCGGGTCGCTACATCGGGCTGTTCGAGCGCCTCCTCGTCTCGATCGGCGTCGTCGCGAACCAGTGGGAGATCCTCGTCGCCGTCGTCGCGCTGAAGACGGTGGCGCGATATCAAGAGCTCGACAAGCAGATCACCGCCGAGTACTTCCTCGTCGGGTCGCTCGCGAGCCTTTTCTGGGCGCTGCTCGTCACCGGCGGTCTGCTCGCGTACGACCGGCACTGGGGACTGCAGCTTCTGCAATAGCGCCTGCACGAAACAGGCATACCGGAGGCCGTTCAGATGCTTTTCATCGTCCAATTCGAAGACAAGCCCGACGTCGGCGAGCTGCGCCAGAAGCTCTTTCAGGAGCATCTCGCGTTTCTCGACAGCCGCAAGGACCGCGTGCTCGTGCCCGGCGGCCTCCGCGAGGTGCCGAGCGACCGTCCGGTCGGCGGGTTGTGGATCGTCGACGCGGACGACGAGGACGGCGTCAAGGCGATCTTCGAGGACGATCCGTTCTGGACGAACGGCCTGCGGGCGAGCTACCGGATCAATCGTTGGGTGAAGGCGTTTCCGGACCGGAAGGTGCCGATCTGATCGCAGCGCCCGGCTCGGCGGGCGTCTCCGTTCGGTCGCCGCGTTTCTCGTCGACCTCGAGCACGCGACCGTTGACCGCCTTGACCTCGACCTCCGCGCCGACGGGCGGCACCGCGGCGCCCGGCGCGCTGACGCGCGCTCGCCAGCGCTCCATGCCGATCCGCACTCGAATCTCGCCGCTCGCCTCGTCGCGGTCGACGACGCGGCCGGCCGCTCCGATCAAGTGGTCGTTCGCGCCGGGTGCCGGCTTTGCCGGGCGCTCCGGCTTCGCCGGGCGCTCGCCGCGCCGGGCGCGGCTCGCCTCGAGGCGCGCCTTCAACGGCTCGGCGAGCACGATGCTCGCGAGGTAGCCGCCGCCGATCAGCACGACCGCGGCCAACAACAATCCGCTCAAGAAATCGAGTGTCATGGGCGCTCAGTCTATTCATGCGGCGCGGAGGATGCGACGCCGTTTCGGCCGGACGGCGCCGGGGCGGAAGCGATGCCGCTTGGTCCGGAGGCGGATGCGATGACGCTTCGTCCGGAGAGCGACGGCACCCGCGCGACGGCAATGCGGCGCCGCGAAGCCGCCGGGTTGCTTGACTCGGCGGGCACCGGGCGAACAATGTGAACGATCGGAGGTCCGCTGATGCGCCGTTCGCCCGTTCCCGTCACCCGCGCCGCAGCCGTCGTCGGCCTGCTCGCAGCGCTCGCCGCCGGCCTGGCCGGTGCTCAAGGTTTTTTCCGGCGGGTCGCGCCGAAGCCGATCGATGGACCGCCCGAGGCCGAGTTCCACATGGCGCGCCTCGCCTACGACACCGGCGGCGGCTGCGCGGGTTCGCGCGGGTGGTGCAATCCGTGGTGGGCGATCGATTACCCGTATGCGGAAGCGCACATCCTGGCCGCGCTCTCGCGGATGACGCGTCTGCAGGTCGCCGAGGACAGCCGCCACGTGACGCTCGACGGGGACGAGCTTTTCGATTATCCGTGGCTCTTCGTGCAGCAGGTCGGTCAAGGCAACTGGCGGCCGACGCAAGCCGAGGCCGCGCGGCTGCGCGAGTACCTGATGCGCGGCGGCTTCCTCGTCGTCGACGATTTCCACGGTCAATACGAATGGTATGCCTTCGAGGGCGTCATGCAGACCGTGCTGCCCGGACGGCCGATCGTCGACATCCCGCAGGACGACATGCTGATGAACATCCTGTTCAGTCTCGACGAGCGCACGCAGATCCCCGGCGAGCGCCACCTCGGCTGGGAGCGAATGCAAGGCCCGCCGCACTGGCGGGGCATCTACGACGACGACGGCCGCTTGATGGTCGCGATCAACCACAACATCGACATGGGGGATGCATGGGAGCATGCGGACGACCCCCACTACCCCGCGCCGATGACGGCGACCGCCTACCGCTTCGGAGTGAATTACGTCATCTACGCGATGACGCACTGACCTGCGCCGGCTCCGCGATCTGAGCCGCGACATCCGACGAAATACGGCGTTCCCGGACGGCGCTGCGCGGCGTTTCGGCGTCCACCCGCCCGTTGCAGTCCCTTTCGGCGTCAAGCGGTGAATTCAGCGCTTGCGTTCAGTTTCACGTCCCCGCAGGATATCGCCGTCCTCCAAGAGCCGATTGCAAGCCGATTTTGCAGGGAATATCGCCGGAAATGCGGGCTCGCGCCGGCGCGGCGCGTCGTTCTGCGCGTGCCGCTCGAGTTGCGACAAGACGCGCCGCGGCGTGGCTCGTCCTCGTCGTCGCCGCCCTCGCGCTCCCGGTCGAGGCGGCTACGCTCGCCTCCTGGAACATTCGCCATCTCGGGCACGGCGACCACAAGCGCTTCGACGTTCTCGGCGCCGTCGTCGAGCGCGCGTCGTTCGACTTCGTCGCCGTGCAGGAAGCGATGACGGCCGAAGGCGTCGACGCTCTGGAAGCGGCGATCGAGCGCGCGACCGGCGTCGAGTGGGAGACGATGCGTTCGCACGATCTCGGCCGCGGGTCTTACAAGGAAAAGTACGCTTTCCTTTGGAACCCCGAGGTCATCGAGTACGTCGACGGCGCGGTCGTCTATCTCGACGTCACCGATCGTTTCGCTCGCGAACCTTTCTCCGCACGCTTTCGGATTCGCGACTCCGGGCTCACGTTCGTCGCGGCGACGGTTCACGTCTTTTACGGGCACGGAGTCGCCGATCGCACGCCCGAGATCGCAGCGATCGCCGAGTACTGGCGGTGGCTTCGCGAGATCTATCCGGAGGAAGCAGACCGCATCGTGCTGATGGGCGACTTCAACCTCGCGCCGCAGCACCCGGCGTGGGCCGCGCTTCGCCCCCACGCGAGGCCGCTGATCGTGGAAGGCGCCACGACGCTTTCGAGCGTCGACGGCCGCTTCGCGAACCTCTACGACAACATCTGGATACCGGTCAGGCACCGACTGCCGATCGCCGGCGCCGGCATCGTCGCCTTCCCCGCGGCCGTCGGGCTCACGCACGCAGAAGCCCGGCGCGACGTCTCGGACCACGCGCCGGTTTGGGTTTGGCTGGATGCCGCGGAGCATCGCGATTCGGCCGCCCCGTTCGTCGGCCCTGCCGGCCGAGAGTAGAGTCGTCGTGAACGATAAGGCGGAACGTACGTGAGCGACCGCATCGCGCCGTTCCGGCCGGCGACTCCGGACGACGCGCCGCAAATCTGCGCAATCTACAACCACTACGTCGTCTCGACGGTCGTCACGTTCGAGGAAGAGCCGGTGGCCGCGGCCGACATGGCCGCACGGATCTCCCGCGTGAGCGAGACGTTTCCGTGGCTGGTCGCGGAGCGCGACGGCTCGATCGAAGGCTACGCGTACGCCTCGCAGTGGCACACTCGGTGCGCCTATCGGCTTTCGGTCGAAAGCACGATTTACTTGCGGCCCGACTGCGGCGGCCGCGGGCTCGGCAGCGCGCTCTATCGCGCGCTGATCGACGAGCTCCGCAGCCGGGGGCTGCACTGCGTGATCGGCGGCATCGCGTTGCCGAATCCGGCGAGCGTCAGGCTTCACGAGAAGCTCGGCTTCGAGAAGGTCGCACATTTTCGCGAGGTCGGCTTCAAGCTCGGCCGATGGATCGACGTCGGCTACTGGAAGCTGATCCTCGGACGTGACGCGTGACGCGTAACGCCGCTTCGCCCCGTCGCGGCACGCGCGAGCTCGCAAGTTACGCCCAGTCGAGCGACCGTGCGACCGGCTACGTCCAGTCGAGCGATCGTGCGACCGCCTTGCGCCAGGCGGCGTAGAGACGCGCTCGATCCTCGTCCGACATCGACGGAGCCCAGCGCCGGCCTTCACGCCACTGCCTTCGCAACGCCTCGCGGTCCGGCCAGAATCCCGCAGCGACGCCCGCGGCGTACGCCGCGCCGAGCGCGGTCGTCTCGAGAACCTCGGCGCGCACGACCGGCACGCCGAGCATGTCCGCCTGGAACTGCATCAGCAGGTCGTTCGCCGCCATCCCGCCGTCGACGCGAAGCTCCCGAAGCTCGATGCCCGAGTCCTGCTCCATCGCCTCGACGACCTCGCGCGTCTGATAAGCCGTGGCCTCGAGCACCGCGCGCGCGAAGTGGCCGCGGTTCGCGTAGCGCGTGAGCCCGACGATCACGCCGCGCGCGCTCGAGTTCCAGTGCGGCGCGAAGAGGCCGGAGAACGCCGGCACGAAATAGACGTCCCCGTTATCCGCGACGGTGCGCGCGAGGGGCTCGATGTCGGCGCTCTTCGCGATCAGGCCGAGGTTGTCGCGCAGCCACTGCACGGCGGAGCCCGCCACGGCGATCGAGCCTTCGAGCGCGTAGCATGCGGGCTCGGCGCCGAAACGGTACGCGACGGTCGTGACGAGACCGGCCTTGGACGATACCGGCGACGTGCCGGTATTCATCAGCAGGAAGCAACCGGTGCCGTAGGTGTTCTTCGCCTCGCCCGGCGCGAAGCACGTCTGCCCGACGACCGCGGCCTGCTGGTCGCCGAGCAGACCGGCGAGCGGCACGCCGCGCAGCGGATCGATCCGAATCTCGCCGTAGATCTCGCTCGACGACGCGATCCGCGGCAGCAGGCCCCGTGGAATCCCGAATGCTTCGACGAGCGCGTCGTCCCAATCGAGCGTGGCGAGATTCATGAGCTGAGTGCGGCTCGCGTTAGTGACGTCCGTGACGTGCAGGCCGCCTGCGGCCCCGCCCGTCAGGTTCCACGCGATCCACGTATCGATCGTGCCGGCAAGCGCCTTGCCCGCTTCGGCGGCCGCCCGGGCGCCGGGCACGTGGTCGAGCAGCCACTTGAGCTTCAGTGCGCTGAAGTAGGTTGCGAGCGGCAGGCCGGTGATCGCGCGGAAGCGGTCGACTCCGCCGTCACGGGCGTATTCCGCGACGTCCCCATGGACGCGCGTGTCCTGCCAGACGATCGCGTTCGCGAGCGGCGCGCCGCTGGCGGCGTCCCAAAGCACGGTGGTCTCGCGCTGATTCGTGACCCCGACGGCCGCGACGTCCGCGGCGGTGGCGCCGGCCTGCGCGAGCGCGTCCGCGACGACGTGCTCGGTGTTGCGCAGGATCTCGAGCGGATCGTGCTCCACCCATCCCGGCTGCGGGCAGATCTGCGCATGCTCGCGCTGCGCGATCGAGACGATCGCGCCCGATTCGTCGAAGAGGATGAAGCGGCTGCTCGTCGTGCCCTGGTCGATCGCGCCGACGTAGCGGCTCATCGTCGAGCCCCGGTCTTATTCGTCCTCGGGCAGCGCGAAAGCGAACAAGGCCGTACCCGCGGCGATCGTCACGTACTGACGGCCGTCTACGGCGTAGCTCATCGGCGCGCTGTTGATCTGGCCGCCGAGCGATGCCTTCCACAACAGCTCGCCGCTGCGGGCGTCGAGCGCGAAGAAGTAGCCCTCCCGGCCGCCGCCGAAGAGCAGGTCCCCCGCCGTCGTGAGCACGCCCGCCCACGTGATGTTCGTCATCCGGTGCTCCCAGACCGGGTCGAGCGTGTCGGGATCGTACGCGCGCACGACACCGTACGCCTCCTCGTCGTTGTTGAAGAAGGGTTCCAGGTTGACCTGCCCCATCGCGGTCTGCCGGCGGTTGACCCCGACCCCCTGCGGAAACTCGCCGAGGATCGCGATGATTCCCGAGTTCTCCCAGTGCGAGACGTAGAAGAGGCCTGTGCGGGGGCTGAACGACGGCGCGGCCCAGTTCGTGGCACCGTGCACGTGCGGCCGCACCAGCGTGCCTTCCGGAGTCGGCTCGATACCCGGCGTGCGCAGCGGGCGCCCGGTTTCGTCGAAGCCCGCCCACCAGTTCGTCTTCACGTACGGCTTGCCGTGGAGCAGCTTGCCGGTGTCGCGGTCGAGCACGTACATCAGGCCGTTACGGTTCGCCCAGAGCATCACGCGGCGCGGCTCGCCGCGCCACTCGATGTCGGCGAGCACCGGCACCTGCGTGGAGTCGTAATCGAGCTCGTCGTGAGGCGTGAACTGGTAATACCAGGCGAGCTCGCCGGTGTCCGCATCGAGCGCGACGACGCAGTTGCTGTAGAGGTTGTCGCCGAGGCGGGTGCGCCCGTCCCAGTCCGGCGCCGGATTGCCGGTGCCCCAGAACGCGAGGTTCGTCTCCGGATCGTACGCGCCTGCATTCCAGACGGCCGCGCCTCCGGTCTTCCACGAGTCTCCGGACCACGTGTCGTGGCCGGGCTCTCCGGGACCGGGGATCGTGTAGAAGCGCCATGCTTCCTCGCCCGTCTTCGCGTCGAACGCCGCGATGAACGCGCGGATCCCCATGTCGCCGCCGGCCGTGCCGACGACGACCTTGTCCTTGATGACCGTCGGCGCCATCGTGATCGAGTAGCGCTCGCCGGCCTCCGCCACCTTCGTCTTCCACAGAAGCTGGCCGCTCACCGCGTCGATGGCGAGAAGGTACGCGTCGATCGTGCCCATATAGAGCGTGTCGCCGAGGATCGCGACACCGCGGTTCACGCGGCCGCAGCACAAGCGCGCCTCCGGCGACGGCTCGTGGTGATACGTCCAGAACACCCGCCCGGTGGCCGCATCGAGCGCGACGACGTCGTTCGGCGCCTGCACGGTGTAGAGCACGCCGTCGACGACGAGCGCCGTGGCCTCGAATTTCTCGAGCGAGCGCGCCTGCCACACCCACGCGAGCTCGAGCTCATCCGCGTTGTCGACGTTGATCTGGTCGAGCAGGCTGTAGCGCTGGTTCGACAACGTGCCCGAGTAGCTCAGCCAGTTCCACGGCTCGCGATCGGCGTTCAGGATCCGCTCGAACGTGACCTGAGCCTGAAGGGGCATCGAGGCGGCGAGCGCTCCGATCAGGAGCGGCGCTCGAATACCGCACACGTGCGCGATCAACGTAATCATGGCGCGTCCTCCCCGTGCAGCGTGGTCAGGTAGCTCACGACGTCGGCAATCTCCTGAGCGGTGAGCTCGCCGCGATACGACGGCATCGGAGTCTCCGCGAAGCCGTAACGGACGAGCTCCGCCTTCTCGAACGACCGCAGCCGCTCGTCCGGACCGATGAGCTGGACGGTATACGTATCATGATTCAGCAGGCGGCCGGTGATCGGCTCTCCGCCCTTCGGAACGACGGTGTAGGAGCGGTTGGCCGGGAGCACCTCGGCCGCGGGCTCGAGCAGCGACTGCTCGAGCTCGGCCGCGCGGCGCACGAGGCCGATCCCGCTCAGGTCCGGGCCGAGCCGCGAGCCTCGGCCGCCGACGCGATGACAGTCGAGGCACCCGCCCTTTCCTTCGAAGATCGCGCGGCCCCGCGCCGGGTCGCCGGCAGCCGCCGAGCCCGCTCCCTCCGCCGCCATCGAGCGCAGGTAAGCGACGATGCGAAGGGCCTCCTCCTCGGATATTCCCGGCGTTGGCGGCATCGGAGTGTTCGGGATGCCGTTCAGGATGATCGCGGCGATCTCCTCGTCCGAGTGCGGCCTGCGGAACACGCCGCGGCCGAAGTCGATGCCGGCGATGAGGTTGCCGTCCGGGCCATGGCACGGCGCGCAGCTGGTTTGGTACGCGCGCGCCCCGTTCTCGATGTCGTACGCCGTGGCATGCTGCGCGACGGCCGCGCGGGCGGCGAGCAACGCCGCGGCGGACCCGAAGAGGATCAGAATGACGAACCGCATCGTGACCTTGCACCTCGCTGAAGCCGTCTGCCGCGACTCGGCATGCCGGATACTAACCGTCCGCGCGCTTCTACGGCAACGCGAGACGGTCGCGGGAATTGAATTGCCGACGGCGGCAAACGAGAATCGAAGCGGTTGGTCGTCCCGCTCCGTCTTGTCTTCAACCCCGGCGAGCTGCCGCGTGAGCGGGCGCGACCGGCGGGAGCGGCACGCCCGGTTCGGTGCTTCCCGATAACTTCCCGAGGAGCTCGAGATGGAGCTGTTGCTTTCTTGGCTGATCCTCTCGGTCGCCGTGTGGCTGACGGCGGCCATCCTGCCGGGGTTTCACGTGAAGAGCTTTGGCAGCGCGATCCTCGTCGCCGCGATCTTCGGCGTGCTGAACTTCCTCCTCGGCTGGCTGCTGTTCGCGGTGTTCACGGTCGTGACGTTGGGGATCGCGTACCTGCTCGCGTTCATCACGCGCTGGATCATCAACGCGATCCTGCTCGTGCTCACCGACAAGCTCACCGACCACCTGCACCTCGACGGCTTCGGGTGGGCGCTCGGCGGCGCGCTGATGATGTCGGTGATCGGCACGATCGGGGAGTGGCTGGTGCGGAGCGTGTTCTAGCTCGCTCTCGCCGGCGCGGTGCGGACGCTCGAGGACGCGCTCGAGAGCTTTCCGGCGGGTCCGGCGGCGATCGGCGCGGCGCCGGACCGCATCGACCCGCTTTACTCGAGCCGATAGATACGGACGTTCCCGCGCTCGGTCGGGATCTCGGCGACGCGCACCCTCCGGTCGTTGAGGATGACGCGCGGCTCCGTGCGCTCGAGGGGCCGGCCGAGCAGCCGGTCGAACTGCGGAGCGTCGTAAAGCGCGACCCCGTGCTCGGAATCGCTGCCGGCAATCCGCTCGCCGCGGATCAGGAGAGCAACGGCCGCTACGGCGACTAGCGCCGCGGCCGAGACGGCGACCACGAAGTAGCGGCCCGGCGCGCGGCGCTTCGATCCGGCGACATCCAGGCGCCTCCGAAAGGCGTCCGCACCGCCGGGCGGGGGATCGAGCTGCTCGAACAATCCGTGCCGATCAATGCTCATCGCCATCCAGTCCTTCGGCCGCGAGCCGCTCGCGCAAGATCGCGAGCGCGCGCGTGCGCCGAGACCCCACGGTGCCCTCGCGAACGCCGAGCGTCGAGGCCACCTCGGCGTAGGTCATCCCGGCGATCTCGGTCAACAATAATACTCGCTTGAGCTGCGCCGGCAGCGCTTCGAACGCGTCTCGCACGGGCTTCGAGATCGTGTCCCGGCACGTGCTCTCGCCGGCGATCTCCGGCACCGACGCGAGCCCGACCATGCGCCAGAGCTTGTCGCGGCGACGCCGATTGCTCGCGAGGTTCAGAGCCGTGCGGAAAAGCAGGCCTTTGACTCCGTCGGCTCGAACATCCTCCTTGCGCCGCCAGCATCGAAGAAATGCTTCCTGCACGACGTCCTGGCTCTCGGCGGCATCCCAGAGGACACGGTAGACCACGTTGTAGAGCGGCTTCTCCAGCGCGCGATACAGCTCGATCCACAGCGCCTTGTCGACGCCCCCCACGTCGGCAGCCTCGAGCCGGCTCTACTCGGCGGCCGGCCAGTTGACGATGTAGAACAGCGTGCCGTCGATGCCTCCGGGCGTCTGAATGGTGTTCTCGCCGAGCACGAGGAACTCGCCGCGATTCAGCGTCACGTTGAGATTCAGCTCTTGTGCGGTCTCCTCCACTCGGGTGGTCGCGAAGACGTTGACGTTTCCGGCATTGTCGAGCTCCGGCTCGAATCTCTCTCGGATGGTCAGCCGCATGGCGATCTCCGCGCTCGCCGTGTCGCCCTGGACGTAAGCTCTCTGCCTCACGGTGAGCGGGCGGCCCTCGACCTCGCCTTCCTGACCCGATTCCGTCACGAGCGTCGCCGTGCCGAGCACGCGAAACGTCAAATCGCCGTGCACGCGCTCGAGCTCGGCGAGCACGTCGCTCAGCATGCTCGGCGTGTCGCCGGCGGCCTCGGCCGCAGGGCTTCCGAGCACGGCCCAGTAACGGAGCCTCGCACTCGGCGACACGTCCGTTTGACGTGCCGCGACGGCAGCGAGGAGCTGCTCGATCTGCGCCTGCGTCGCGGGGGCGGTGTCGACGACGATTTGACCGGTCGGCAGCAGCTCCACGCGTCCGAACGCGGTGCCGGGCCCCGCGAACGCCGGATCTCGGACCAGAATTTCGTTCAAGGCCTCGTACACCTCCCGTTGATATTTGAAGTCCACGTCGTAGACCTTTATCTCGGCCCTGACGACGCTCGCGAGCAAAAGCCCCAGGCACACCACGGCGACTCGCACGATCGACATCGTCTTCCTCCCGATGCGGCACACGCCCATATATACACGCGACGTTCGGGATTCCTTCCCGGCAGCGAGCGCGTTGCGCCTCGCTGCGCCGCGGGAGGCCGTCTCGCCTGAACTCGAACCGGCCGGACGTTCCGCTGAGGGCGCGAAGTAGGTTACTCGCCGCGCGAGGCGTAGCGCTCCACCCACGCGGCCATCTCCGCCGACACCGGACTGCTTTCCGCGCGCAGCCCGGCGACGACGCCGAGCTTGTCGGCGTGCGGCCGATTCTGGCTGACCTTCCATTTGCCCTCGAGCTTCGCGAGCGGAATCTCGATGCCGACGAGACGTTCGATCATGCGCTCGACGAAGTCCGGCGGCGCATCGGCCACTTTCCAAGCCGGCGAGCGACCCGTTTCGTGGGTATCCGTGAGCCGATTCAAGTGCTCGAGGAGCCATGCGGAATCGTCCACGACGCGCGGGATCCCATGGGCGTGCACGACGACGTAGTTCCACGTCGGCACGACCCGGCCGTGAGCTTGCTTGCTCGGATACCAGGACGGCGAGATATAGGTATCCGGACCGTGAAAGACCACTACGGACGGAAGCGTCCTCGAAAAGGCTCGCCATACCGGGTTGGCTCGGGCGACGTGGCCCATCAGCGTGCCGAACGTTCCGCGCGATGGATCCACCAGGAAGGGGATGTGGTTGACGATAAGCTCGCAGTCGCCCGGCGCGGCCCACGTGCCGAGCGGGTGCGCGCGAATCAGGTCGTAGAGGACCGCCTGGTCGGTCTCTTCGTGAGGCTTCGGAATGTACATCGGGATCTCCCGGCTCTGAGGCGACGCTGCTCCCCCCTACCTAATGAAACACACCTGCGGGAAAGCCTTCATCGGGTGCTTGTCGTTCGGATCCGGACCATTCATCGCGGGCCTCCTTCATCTTCACTGCCGAACCGTGCGGGAGAGAAATTCCGAGCAGGCTCGACGACCAATTGAACGTATGCGCAGCCATCTGTTGCGCCGCGCCAGTAGTTAGCGACTTTCACCAACCGCATCGCGCCCCCCGATCCCCGGCGGCGCCCGTTTTCTTCGTCCACTCAGCACGTTACGCGCGTGCCCGCGCGTCGGCACAGTCCTTGGAAAGAGGGACCGCCATTCACAGGGAGCCAACCATGACACACATCTCTCGAATCGCCTTCGGCACGCTCGCCGTCCTGTGCCTCTCGCCGGCGGTTGCCGAGGAAGACTCATCCGTCGTCGCGCTCGCCGACGGCCATCACATCATCCGGCCGTATCGATCGGCAGCGGACGTCTTGGACCGATACGCCGGCCGATACGAGACGCCGACGGGCGTCGCGTTCGCCGTGATTCACGAAGCCGGTACGTTGACGATCGACGTCCCCGCGAGCTTCGGCCTGCTGACCTTACGACTGCATCCAGAGGACGAATCCGGATCGTTCAGGACCGATGCCGGGCGCGTGGTCTTCCGAACCGACGCCGCGGGACGCGTCACCGGATTCGCGTTCCACAACGCGGGCGCCGTGGAAGCGATCGTCGCGCGCAAGGCGCCGATGCCCCGCGGCATCGTGACGATTCACGATCTGCCGACCGCAGCCGCCGCGGTCGCGCAGTCGGACTGAGTCGGGATCGGCCGCGAGTGGGTGCATGCGGACGGAGGGCTCAGGCGGCATCGTGAAAGATGACGCCCGCCGTGTACCGCGCGCCGGACCGGATGCGGCTGACGCCGTGACGCATCGTGACCCGAGAGGGACCGCGCTTGCCGGGCACGGGCCGTTGGCTCACCGCAAACAGGACCGCATCGCCTCGCTCGAGCGGCACGACCTCGGCCCGGGACTGCATCCGCGGACGCTGCTCCGTCAAGACGAATTCGCCGCCGGTGAAATCCCGTCCGGGCGCCGACAGCAGGATCGTGACTTGAATCGGGAAGACATGCTCGCCGTAAAGATCCTGATGGAGGCGGTTGTAGTCGCCGGCCTCGTAGCGAAGCAGCAGCGGCGTCGGCCGCTGCTGGCCGGCCGCGTGACAACGCGACAGAAATTCTTGGTGCGTCGCCGGGAAGCGCACGTCGACGCGCATGGCCTCGTGCCACCGGTTCGCGACCGGAACGAGACGCGGATAAATTTCGCTTCGCAGCTCCTGGATGATGCCGGGCAACGGGTATGCGAAGTACTTGTACTCGCCGCGGCCGTAGCCGTGCCGGCTCATGACGATTCGGCTGCGAAACAGGCGATCGTCCGTGTACGAGCGCGCCAGCGCGTCGCACTCCTCGTCGTGCAGCAACGCGGAGATCGTCGCGCAGCCTCTTTCGTCCAGATCTCGAGCGATCCGCGCCCAGTCGGCCGTTTGCACGCGGCGCGCGATCTCGAGCGAGCGCCGGCTGGCCCGCGCCCCTGCGGCCGCCGCGCTCACGGCCGTCCTTCCCCGCGACCCACGCCGCGATCGCGCGCAGCCACGCGACGAATTGCGGAAAGCGCCAAGCTCGATCGACGCATGATTCAGCCCTCGTTGCCGAACGTCACGCCAAGCATGCCTCGGCACGGCCGCGGGCGCATCCCGCGTCTGGCTCTCGAATCGGACGGGCTTTCACTTGCAGGTCCGCGCGGGCCGGCGCGCCCACCGGATCGGGGCGGCACGCGCTCGCACCTTATTCTTCGATCGATGCCCCGTCACACTCCGAACGTATCGCAGTCCTCGGGCCGGCCGCTCCGAAGGCCGGTCTCGAGCCAGCGCCGGCGCTCGTCGGACGAGCCGTGCGTGAACGCGTCCGGCGTGACCCGTCTGCCGGCGTTACGCTGAAGGCGGTCGTCCCCGATCGCGGCTGCGGCCGCGAGACCTTCGGCGACGTCGCCAGGCTCGAGCACGTGCTGCTGCCGGTTCGCGTGATGCGCCCAGACGCCCGCGTAGCAGTCCGCCTGCAATTCCATCGCCACGCTGAGGCGATTCGCGTCGGTCTCGCTCGAGCGCGCCTGGAGCTCGCCGACCTCCCGGGAGGTGCCGAGCAGCGTCTGCACGTGGTGCCCGATCTCGTGGCCGATCACGTACGCGGCGGCGAAGTCGCCGGGGCCTCCGAGACGCGCAAGCTCGTCGAAGAACGACGTGTCGAGGTAGACGCGCCGATCGCCGGGGCAATAGAACGGCCCGACCGCCGCGCTCGCGTAGCCGCACGCCGAGCCGACGGCGCCCTCGAACAACGTGAGCTCCGGCGGCTCGTAGAACGCGCCGCTCTCCGCGAACAGCGCGCTCCAGACGTCCTCGGTGCTCCCGAGGATCGCGGCGACGAAGGCGCCTTCCTCGTCGCTTGGCGTTCCGCTCGCGGGCGCCGGATCCGACGCGTAGTCGCTCCCGCCGCCCATCAGCAGATTCACCGCCTCCGGCCCGCCGATCAGGAACGCGATCACGAGCATCACGATCACGGCGATGCCGCCGCCGCGCCCGCCGAGGGCGAGCGGCATGACGCTTCGACCACGTCCCCGTGCGTCGCGCACGTTTTGGCTGCGCCTGAGTCCCCGCCACCGCATCGCCGTTCCCGCCGTCTTTCGGGCAGATCGCCCCGGGAAGCAAGAACGGTGCCACGGCCGGGAGCGGCGTCACGGCCTGCTCCGCGCGCCGCCGCGAGCTACATGCGCTCGACGGTTCCGATCCCGAGCAGACCGAGACCGGTTCGCAGCGTGCGCGCGGTGAGGTCGCTGATTCGAAGCCGGCTCGCCCGCGTGGCGTCGTCCGACGCCGTGAGCACCGGGCAGCGCTCGTAGAACACGTGATACGCCGACGCGAGGTCGTAGAGATAGTTGCAGAGCCGGTGCGGCTCGAGCGTCTCGCCGACGCTGCGGACGGTCTGCGGGAATTGCAGGAGCTTCAGCACGAGCGCCCGTTCGGCGTCGTCGCCGACGACGATCGGCCCGGCGCTCGGAACGTCGAGCCCTTGCGCTTCCGCCCGGCGGAAGATCGAGCGGATCCGCACGTAAGCGTTTTGCAGGTACGGCGCCGTGTTGCCCTCGAAGGCGAGCATGCGGTCCCAGTCGAAAACGTAGTCCTTGATGCGCTCGCTCGACAGGTCGCCGTACTTCAGCGCGCCGACTCCGATCACGTGCGCGACGCGACGCTTCTCGTCCTCCTCGAGATCGGAGCTCTTCTCGTTTACGATGGCATACGCGCGCTGCTCCGCCTCGTCGATCACGTCGGCGAGGCGAATCGTGTCGCCGGAGCGCGTCTTGAACGGCCGGCGGTCCTTGCCGAGGATCGTGCCGAACGGCACGTGATCGAGCCGCACGCGGTCGTCGGCCCAGCCGGCCTGGCGAAGCGTCCGGAAGACCATCGCGAAGTGCTGCGACTGCCGGGCGTCCGTCACGTAGATGATGCGATCCGCGTGCAGCGTGCGTAGGCGATAGCGCGCGGCCGCGAGGTCGGTGGTGGCATAGAGATAGCCGCCGTCGCGCTTGCGCACGATCATCGGCAACGGCTCGCCGTCGCGGCCCTTGAAGCCTTCCGGATAAACCACGAGCGCGCCTTCGCTCTCCTCGAGCTGCCCCGCGCGCTCGAGGTCCGCGACGACGGCATCGAGATCGTCGTTGTACGCGCTCTCGCCGCGATACTCGAGGTGCTCTCGATCGATGTCGAGGCGCTCGTAGGCTTCGTCGAAGTGCCGTTTCGAAAGCTCCACGAACCGGCGCCACAGCGCGAGCGTTTCCTCGTCGCCGCTCTGCAGAGCGACGACGCGGCGCCGCGCGCGCTCGGCGAACTCGTCGTCCTCGTCGAAGCGCCGCTTCGCGGCTTGATAGAACGCGTTGAGGTCGCCGATTTCCCGGCGCTCCGCCGTCCCGGACTCGATCAGGTGCTGGATGAGCATGCCGAACTGCGTGCCCCAGTCGCCGAGGTGGTTCTGGCCGATCGTCTCGTGGCCGAGGAAGCGCAGCACCCGCGCGATCGCATCGCCGATTATCGTCGAGCGCAAGTTGCCGACGTGCATCTCCTTCGCGACGTTCGGGCTCGAGTAGTCGACGACGACCCGCTGCGGAGGCTCGGCCCGCGGCACCCCGAGGCGCTCGTCGGCGTGCATGGCGGCGGCGAGGCGCCCGAGAGCGGCGGCGTCCAGCGTGAGGTTGACGAACCCCGGCCCGGCGATCTCCACCTTCGAGAAGAGATCCGCGGCGTCGAGCGCCTCCACGATCTTCTGCGCGACGTCCCGCGGCTTCTGCTTCACCTGCTTCGCGAGGCTCATCGCGACGTTCGCCTGGTAGTCGCCGAAGCGCGCGTCCCCGGACGGACGCACGAGCGGGTCCGTCTCCGCGTGCTCGTCGCCGAAGGCCTTGCGGAGGGCGGCGCGGAAGCGCGCCTCGATTTCGTCGTGGAGGTCGGTCATAGGACGCGACATGGTCCACGCGGGCCGGTGCGGGGTCAATCACAGGGACGCAGTGCGCGAATCCGGCACGGATTCCGTCGCCGCCCGGCGCAGCCCGGTCGAAGGCTTTGCGCACGCGACCCGCTGGTCTCCGTCCCGTCGCCGAGGCTATGCTCGTTCCTTCACGAAGAATAGCGACGCAGCCGACTCCGGTCGGCAGCGAGAAGGGGGGATACGCGAGCATGCAGAAAGAATTCGTCGGGCGCGTGACCCGGACGCGCCGAGCGCTGCTCATCGATGCGGGGAGGCTCGCGGGCCTCTGCACTGCGGCCGCTCTCGGCCCATTGGCCACGGCCGTGCCGAAGGCTTTCGCCCAGCCGGCCGCGGCTCCCGAAGCCGAAGCCAACGCAGGCTCGCGCCTCGTGCTGCTCGGCACGCAGGGCGGGCCGGGCGTGAACCTGCGGCGCGGCCAAACCGCGAGCGCCGTCGTCGTCGGCGGCCGGCCGTACCTCGTCGACTGCGGCTACGGGACGGTGCGGGCGCTGGTCGAGAGCGGCCTCGGATATCGCGACGTTCATCACGTCTTTCTGACGCACCTGCACGACGACCACACCCTCGACCTCGCGGCGTTGATGTCGCTGCAATGGACGGGCCGCGGCACGGTGCCGACGAACGTCTACGGCCCCTACGGTACCGCGGCGCTCGTCGCCGCCGCGCTCGATTATCTGGGGCCGAATACCGAGATCCGCACGATCGACGAAGGACGATCGGTGAACCCCGAAACGCTGTTCCACGGGCACGACGTCGCGGCCTCCGCCACGGCCTCGGACGTGTTCGAGGACGAGCGCGTGCGCGTCTCCTGCATCGAGAACACCCATTTCCCGGAGGCGGCGAAGGCGCAAATGCGCTTCCGCTCCGTCGCCTATCGGCTCGATACGGCCGATCGGTCGTTCGTGATCGCGGGAGACACGGCGTACTCGGAAAACCTCGTCGCGCTCGCCCGCAACGCGGACGTCTTCGTCTGCGAGGCCGTCGACGTGGCGCAGCACGCGCGACTGGTCCGCCAGGCCGCGGAAGCCGACGAGAAAGGCGACCCGAACGCGGCGTTTCTGCACCACGTCGCGGACACGCATTCGACGACCGAGCAGGTCGGCCGGATGGCGGCCGAGGCAAACGTGAAGACCGTCGTGCTGAACCACCTGCTGCCGGGCTCGAGTGGTCCGCTGGCCCGCGAGCTGCCCGACACCGCCTATATCGACGCCGTACGGAAGTTCTTCGACGGTCCGGTCATCGTCGGGCGCGACCAGATGCGGCTCTGACCTCGCCCGGCTCGAGCCTCGCCCTCACTCGGGCCGCGCGCCGCAGCCCTTCCGGGCTTCGTCGAAGCCGTCGAACAAGCGGCCGGCATTCTCGCCCGCGAGCGATTGAAGCCGATGGGCTTGCCCCTTTTCCACGGTGTAACGAGCGACGGCGCCCTTGGAACGCAGCACGTCCGCTTCCCGCTTCATCTCGTCGTGCCACATGTAGGGATCGGATTCGCCGACGTACATGAAAACGCACATGCCGGCGATCGCGTCGAGCTTCTCCTCGCTGGGCCGCCACATGTATCCCGGAAACGCGGTGACGGACCGGAAGTACCGCGGGTTCGCCGCCGCGACGTGAAAAGCCGCGATCCCGCCGTTCGACGGCCCGGCGACGTGAAATCGGCCGCCCTCGACGTGGTAGTCCGCGAGGATGCGGTCGAGAAACGCCGGAAAGATGCGCGCGCCGCCTTCGAAGAAGAGGCCCTCGGCCGGTGCGGCGGGCGCGATGACTAGGTAGCCGCGCTTCTCCGCCTCGGCTCGAAGGTTGCGGCGCAGCAGGCCGTCCACCGTCTCCATCGTCTGCGGTCCGCCGCCGAAGGCGAGGATCGCCGGATACGTCTTTGCCGGATCGAAGCCGTCGGGGAGCACGACCTTGTAGTGCACGGTGGTGCCGTTCACGGTGGCCGTTCTTTCGACCACCTCCCCCTTCGCACCCGCCGCAGCGAGCATCGCGAACGCCGCGGCGCAGCAGAGCGCCGGCAGCCGGTTCCCGCTGGATCGCTTCATCGACAGCACCTTTCTCCCGCCCGGTGGGAAGTATACGCCGCTATTTCGACATCTCCGCGATCTGATCGTCGATCAGCGAGGCGTCGCCGAGCGGACCATGGTCCGGCACGACGTGCAGCGGCTCGAGCGCGGCGAGCTTCTCGAGGATGGCGACCCAAGCCTCCGCGCTCGATCCTTCGGCAAACCGCGCCGGCGGTCGGTCCTTCATCGCGAGGTCGCCGCTCAGCAGCGTGCGGTCCTCCTCGACGAAGATCTGCTCGTCGCCTTGCGTGTGCGCGGGACCGAGCCACATCAACCGGGCGTGAACGCCGCCGAGGTCGAGGCGGTATTCGTCGTCGAAGAGAACGTCGGGCTCTCGGAACTCCACGTCGTCGAGGTAGGCCGCGAAGCCCGGCCGCTGCTGGAACCGCTCGACGATGCGTTCCCCGTCACGCTCGAGCTCCTGCTGCTGCACGCGCGGTCGAATGAGGACCGTATCGGCCGGAAAGCCTGCGTCGCCGGCCGCGTGCTCCGGATGAAAGTGAGTCGTCGTCAGGTACAGCTTCCCGCTGTTGGAGAGGCGTTGCGCGATCTCGGCGACGACGGCGCCGTTCCGCGGGCCCAGGCCCGTGTCGACGACGAGCGTCCCGTCGTCGCCGACGACGATGCCGATGTTCGGCCAAGCCTCGATGACGTAGACATGCTCCGAGACGCGCGTCAGCGAATCCTCGGGTACGGCCGGATCGTTCCCCTGCTGCGCAGCGGCTTCTCCGGCCGCCGCGAGCCCCAAGGCAATGAGTGCGCTCGAGCGAAAGAGCCCGCTCTTCTTCGACATGGACGTTACCTCGCGATGGACGTTACCTCGCGCCGACAGTGGCCGAGCTCAGTGTACGCCGGTTCTTCGCGGCTGCAGCGCCCCGGCGCGTCACTCCGCGCGCGGCCGCCGTGCAGCCGCCGCTTCGCGGCGCCTTCGGCCGCCCTCGGAGAGGAGCGGCGCTCAGGCTCGAAGGCGGTCGATGTCGTCGCGGAGCTTCGTGGAATCGTCGGTGACGATGCGCTCCAGCACGCGAACCCGCTCTTCGAGGCCTTCGATGGCCCGATCGCGCGCTTCGACTCGAGCCTGAAGCTCCTCGAGTCGCCGGCTCAACGCCGTATCCTGCTCGTTCCGCGCTCTCGCGTGCCGGAGCTGCAGCCAGCGCATCAGGAACAAGAACGTGCAGACGATTGCCGTGATCGGAACCAGAATCGTCACCAAGCCCGGCACCATTCCCATCGGCGTACCTCCCTCGTTTCGGTGCGGCGCCTCCGCGCTTCGAGATTCGAAAACCGGCAGCACGGTCCGTGCCAAGCGGCATGCGACTCCAACCCGTTGATCCTTCGAAGATCTTCCTTTTCGACCGGTCCGCGCCGTTGCGCGGCGCCTCATTGATTGGCGATTTTCGCCAGCCTCTTCAGCGCCCCTCACGACGCTCGCGCATGGCTACCGCCCGCCCGCTATCCGAGCCTCGCCTCTTGCCGAGTCGGCTCGAACAGCTCGATCGGATTGCCGGAGGGATCCTCGACGATGATTTGCTTGCCGCCGACGCCCGTCACGATCTCGTTGCGGAAACGTGCGCCCGCTTGGCGCAATTGCTCGACCTCCGCCGCGATGTCGCGAACCTCGACGGCGAACCGGTTCCATCCGCCGGGCTCCTGGCGAGTACCGTCCGGCATCGGCTGTCCGCCGCCGCCCGCCGGGTTCGGAGCGCTCAGCACGAGACGAAGATCGCCGCGCGAAAGCATCGCGAACACCGGAGCAGGATGCAGGTCGAGCTCGAAGCCCAGCAGCCTCGTATAGAACGCGATCGCAGCATCGACGTCGTGAACGATATAGCGGATCTGGACTGTCGGCATGTCCTGCCTCCCTGATCTGCGGGCGAAGGCGCTGCGTCTCTCGGAACGCACGCCCGGGGAGGGATTATCGCGCGTCTTGCCGGCCCGGCGGCAAGCCGCGCTCCGCCGCGGCGTCCGCGACCCGGCGCATATCGCCGCCCACGCGCGTTTATTAACGAAGCGGAACGGTTAACGAAGAAGACGATAACCGTTTACTACTTGACCCGCGAGGCCCCGGAACCGAAGTTCGGCAGCGTGGATGCCGCTCGGGAACAAGCATCGACGTCCGCGGCCGACGGGGCGATCTTTCGCTTCGGGGACTTCGAGCTGAACGCGGCGCGCCGGGAGCTGCGCCTTCACGGACGAATCGTCCTCCTCCCGGCGCGCGCCTTCGATCTGATCGTCCTCCTCGTCGCGAACCGCCACCGCATCGTCGGCAAGGACGAGATTCTCGGCGCGCTTTGGCCGGATGCGGTCGTCGGCGACGGCGCGCTGCAACGCGCGATCAGCGGCGCACGGGCCGCCCTGAGGACCGGCGGCCTCGGTGGAGCCATCCGCAACCACGCGCGGCGCGGATATCAGTTCTCCCCCGAGTGGATGCGCTATCATGCTCCGCACGGCCCCGGAGAGCGTCAGCGGGGCCCGGACGATTAGGACGACGTTCGCAACGTTGGAGAGAGGACCTCCGTTGGCCCGCGCGACACACGGAACGAGTCGTAGGACCGTCGAGCTCATCACCCTTCTCTGCTTCGCCGCCGCGCTCGACGGATGCGGCCCGGCGGGCGAATCGGAAACCACGGTCTCCGTCGAGCAGCAGCAGCGGCTGCGCGCCGAGAGCCAGGCCTATGCGGATCGAGGCATCGAGCAGCTCGTCCGCGACGACGCCGCACTCGCGCTCGGGCAGCAGCTCTTTGCCGCGCACTGCGCGTCGTGCCATGGCGAGAACGGAGAAGGCCGCCCGGGCGTCACCCGCCTCGCCGCCGGCCCGCACAACTATCCGATCACGGTCGAGTCCATCCGGTCCACGATCGCGAACGGCAGGCGGGGCACGATGCCTGCGATGGGCCAGCTGCTCGGCGAGGTCGAGCTGGGTCAGGTCGTCGCGTACATCCGATCGCTCCCTTCCGCCGACCCGCTTTCGGAGGACGAGAAGCGCGGCCGGCAGCTCTTCACCGAGCACTGCGCCCGTTGCCATGGCGACGACGCCCGCGGCAAGGCCGAGCTCGGCGCCCCGAGCCTCGCGGACGACTACTGGCAACACGGCGACTCGATGATGAAGATTCGGCTGGCGGTCACGCGAGGCGTCGAGACGCAATGTCCGGCGCACGCCGGCACGCTGACCGCGGCGGAGATCGATCTATTGACCGCGTTCGTGCTGGGCCTCGTGCCGGGGCCCGACACCGGCAGCTAGGCGAAGCGGGCCTGACGGGGCACTAAAGCTCAAGTCGGCGGCCGGCCTTGGGCCGCGAGATCGGTGCTCGACATCGCGAGCAGCGCATCGCCCGGGGCGTCGGCCGGCGGATAGATGAGCTCGCGGTTGATGCGCCGCTTCGCCGCCTTCGCCTCAGCACCCGTCTGCCGAACGATCCGCTCCCAGCCCTCGGTCCGCACGGCGCCGGAGCGTCCCAGATCGAGGCACGTGACGTAACGCCGCTGGACGTAGTCGAGCGTCGGCAGGCCGAGCAGGTCGCGCGCGGCGTTCTCGCCGGCGAATCGGCCGAGCTGGAGCGCGTGCTGGCAGGACTGCAGCGTCCGGTGACCGTCGCCGGTGTCGGCGGCGGCCGCGTCGCCGGTGACGAAGACATCCGGCACGGCCGGCGCGCGCAACGCACGGTCGACGACTACGCGGCCGCGCTCGTCCCGCTCGCCGGGGATCCGGCTCGCGAACGGCGCGGCCTCGAGCCCGGTGGCGAGCACGACCGCGTCGGCCGTGACGGCGGCGCCGTCTCGAAGCTCCACGCGATTCGCCGACAACGCCTGCACGGCGGCGTCGAGGCGCAGCTCGATCCGGGCTTCGGTCAGCGCCGCTTCGATCGCGGACCGCGGGCCCGCGCCGAGCTCGGGCCCGACCACCGGCGCGCGATCGATCAACACGATGCGCAGTCGTTCCGCCGCCTCTTCAGCGCCGTGCGCTCGAAGGCGATCACGCAGCTCGAGCGCGAGCTCGATGCCGGTGAAGCCGGCGCCGACGACGCCGACGGTCGGAGACGGCACCGTCGCGGCGATCTCGGCCAAGCGCCGATCGAAAGCGATCGCCTCCGCCTGCGTATCGACCGAGAACGCGGACGCTGCGCCCGGCACGTCGGGTCGGCGCATGCGGCTGCCCGTGGCGACCACGAGGCGTGCATACCCGAGCCGCTCGCCGGAAGCGAGAGTGACGGTGCGTGCCGAGGGATCGAGATCCGCCGCTTCGCCGGCGACGAAGCGCACGCCGACCCTGTGCAACAGCGGCCGCAGATCGACGCCGAGCCGCTCGGGATCGGCCTCGTAGAGGCGCGGCCGCATCTGAAGCACGGGCTCGCGGGAGAGCAGCGTCACGGGTGCGCGACCGTCGATGACGCGGCGGGCGGCGAGCGCCGACCAGAAGCCGGCGAAGCCGCCCCCGACGATCAGAATGCCATTCGACTGCGACGCGTTGCCGTTCGACGGCATCACCCGGACGCCCGATGCTAGCTGACCATGTCCTTTAGGCCCTTGAGGGGCAGCGCTCTCACCTTCTTGCTCGCCGGCTTCGCCTTGAAGATCATCTTCTCGCCGGTGAACGGATTCACGCCCTCGCGGGCCTTCGTGGCCGGCTTCTTCACGACCTTCAGGCGCAGCAGCCCCGGAAGCGTGAACAGACCGTGAGCGCGCAGGCTCTTGCGCATGATCCCGTTCAGCGAATCGAATACCGCGTTCACCTGCTGGCGGGTCAAACCCGTATCTTCCGAGATCTGCCTGAGAACTTCCGACTTCGTCGGCGGGCTACCTTTCGTTGCCATGCTCCCTACTCTCAAAGGTTGACGACGTTCGGCGCGAAAGCGCCGACCCAAACCCGGCGCGGAAAATAGCACATTGCGGCCGCCGTGGCCTCGCGTTGCACCTTCTTGCGCGCGGATCTCTCGGGCTTGGCCGGCCGGCGCCGATGCCGGCGTCGCCGCGTGGGGCGATTAACCGGCGCGATTGACAGCAGCGGCTCCCGGGCGTATGTACCGTGGAAGTTCCCGTTGCGCGACCTTTCCACGAGGCACTTCGATGCGCGCGTTCCACCTCTCACGCCCGATCCTGTCGGCCGCGTTTCCGTTCCTTGCGTCCACCCTCTGCCATGCGCAGCCGTTCGCGAACGCCTCGGAGTCGCGGGCGGGCTACTCGGGCGGCGACATCGCCCCGCAAGGCGAATGCGCGGCGCTCACCGGCATTCGCCTTCCGGATCTCGTCGAGATCACCGCCCGTGCCGTTCCGGCCGAGCCGGATGCGCCGGCGCACTGCCGGGTGAGCGGCACGCTCGCGCCGGAGATCGGCTTCGAGGTGAACCTGCCCGATTCGTGGAACGGACGTTTCTACATGATCGGCAACGGCGGCCATGCCGGCCAACAGCCGGACGCGCCGGACCGTGCCGCGCAACGTGCGGAGGCGCTGCGGCTCGGCTTCGCGATGGCGAGCACGAACACGGGTCACGATGCGCGCACCGAGCCGCAGGCGACTTTCGTGCTGAGCAATCCGCAGAAGGCCATCGACTACGCGTATCGCGCGGTGCATTTGACCGCCGTGGCCGCCAAGACCCTCGCAGAGGCGTACTACGGAGAGCCGCCCGCGCACTCCTACTGGAACTCGTGCTCGAACGGCGGCCGTCAGGGCCTGATCGAGGCGCAGCGCTATCCCGAGGACTTCGACGGCATCGTCGCGAACGCACCGTGGGTGGATCAGACGGGCTTCACGATCGGCGCGATCTGGAATCAACGCGCGCTCGACGAGGCGCCCTTATCCGCCGAGAAGCTCGCGCTCGTCGCCGACCGGGTCATGGCTCAGTGCGACGCGGTCGACGGGCTTCGCGACGGCCTGATCGACGACCCGCGAAAGTGCTCGTTCGAGGTCGCGCGCGACGTGCCGATCTGCCCTTCCGGCACGGACTCGGACGCCTGCCTCACGGAGGCGCAAGCGCGCGCGGTGCAGAAGATTTACGACGGGCCGAGCACCAGCGACGGACGGTCGATCTTTCCGGGCTTCATGCCGGGCAGCGAAGCGATCGTGGAAGGCCGCGACGGCGTGCCGCGCAGCAACTGGATGGGCTTGATCGTGCCCGGGGCGCCCGACGCGAAGGCGGCCGATTTCTCGCTCGCGGAAGCCACGATGCGCTACCTCGTCTTCGATCCGCCGCAGCCCGATTGGGACTATCGCACCTTCGACTTCGACCAGGACACGGCGCTGCTCGAGCGCTGGGGCCGCATCGCGAACGCGACGCAAACCGATCTCGGCGCGTTCCGCGAGCGCGGCGGCAAGCTGATCATCACCTACGGCTGGGCCGACACGATCCTGCAACCGATGATGGGCGTGGAGTATTACGAGCGCGCGGCCGAGGCGAACGGCGAGAACAGCGACGACTTCATGCGGCTTTTCATGGTCCCCGGCATGGCGCACTGCGGCGGCGGCGTAGGCCCCGATCAGATGGATCCCGTCACGGCCGTGATCGATTGGGTCGAGGAAGGCTCGGCGCCCGACAAGCTCGTTGCGAAGAAGGTCGTCGATGGCGCCACGGTCCGATCGCGGCCGCTGTGCCCGTATCCGCAGGTCGCCCGCTACAAAGGCGAAGGCTCCCCCGACGACGCCGCAAGCTTCGAGTGCCGGGACCCGTAGCGGCCGATGCGATCCGACGTCATGTCGGCTCGTGCGGTCGCCGCAGCCATCCGCAGCGGCGCGCTGCACGCCGCCGATGCGGCCGCGGCGTGCCTCGAGAAGCTCGCGGCGCACGAGCCCGTGCTGAAGGCTTGGGCGAGCGTCGACGCGCGCTGGGTCGAGCGGCAGGCTGCCGCGCTCGACGGCGGCGCTCCTCGCGGTCCGCTGCACGGCGTGCCGATCGGCGTCAAAGACATCATCGATACCGCCGACCTGCCGACCGAATACGGCTCGCCGATATATGCCGGCCACCGCCCGGCCGCCGATGCCGCGTGTGTCGCGCTCGCGCGCGAAGCGGGTGCGATCGTGCTCGGAAAGACGGCGACGGCGGAGCTCGCCTGCTACTCGCCCGCCGCCACGGTCAACCCGCACGATCCCGCACATACGCCGGGCGGCTCGTCGAGCGGCTCCGCCGCGGCCGTCGCGGCGGGAATCGTGCCGCTCGCGTTCGGCACGCAGACCGCGGGGTCGATCATTCGGCCCGCGAGCTTCTGCGGCGTCGTCGGGTACAAGCCGACCTACGGGCTCATCGGCCGTGCGGGCGTGAAGCTCGTGGCGGAAAGCCTCGACACGCTCGGCGTTTTCGCACGCGACGTCGCGGACGCGGCGCTGCTCGTCGGCGCGCTGACCGGCCGCGCCGATCTGCTCGACCTCGAGCCCGGCCGGCACCGATGGCGCATCGGCCTCTGCCGAACGCACGACTGGGAGCACACGGAGCCCGAAGCCCGCGCCGCGCTCGAGCAGGCGGGGACCGCGCTCGCCGAGGCCGGCGCCGCGGTCGATTGGATCGAGCTGCCGGCACGCTTCGGCGGGCTCGGCGATGCGCACGCCGCGATCTTCGGGTACGAGACCGTGCGCAATCTCGCGCACGAGCGGCGCGCGCACTGCGACCAGCTGAGCCCGCGCCTCCAGCGCGAGCTCGACGCCGGCGCGGAGGTCTCGGCCGCCGACTACGACGCCGCGCAAGCGCTCGCGCGGGACTGCCGCCGCCGGTTCCCGAGCGCAACGGCCGACTTCGACGTGCTCCTCGCGCCGAGCGCCACGGGGGAAGCGCCGCGCGGTCTCGAGTCCACCGGCAGCCCGGTCATGAACCGTACGTGGACGTTGCTGCACGTGCCGTGCGTGAATGTGCCCTATGGGCGCGGTCCCCATGGCCTGCCGCTCGGCGTGCAGGTGATCGGCCGGCAAGGCGACGACGCCCGGATGCTCGCCGCGGCGGCCTGGATTCACGATCGGCTCGGCCGCCGCGAGACGTGAGCAGCGCGCTTGCCGAGTCGCGTTCCTCCGCGCTCCCCGCCGTCGACGGCATTCACGCTCGTCGACGGCATCGCCGAGCCCGGCGCATGACGGCCCGAGGCTCTCAGGATCGATGCGACCGGGCGCGATACTCCGCGAGCCAGTAGGCTGCGACGAGCGTCTTCATGTCCGTGATCTCGCCGCGGCGCGCCCGGTCGATGAGCTCCTCCGCGGGCAGCACGACCGTCAGGATGTCCTCCTGCTCCGCCGCATTGCCGTGCACGCCGCCGGCGCGGCTCGCATCGACGAATCCGAGCACGATCGATATTTTTTCCGACGTTCCGCCCGGGCTGACGTAAGCGCCGGGATGCACGAGCACGGGATCGCGAAGGTCGAGCCCCGTCTCCTCCTTCATCTCGCGGACCGCGGCCTCGACCGGCGTTTCATCCTCACCGACGATGCCGGCCGCGAGAGCATCGGTGAACGGGTGCTCGCCGGCGGCCACGATGCCCGCTCGAAGCTCGTTCACGAGGACCGCCTCGTCGCGCGCGGGATCGTAGGCCAGCACGGCCACCGCGTGACCGCGCTCCATCACCTCGCGCGTCACGTGCTGCACGCCGCCTTCGTGCCGCTCCGCCTCGAGCTCGTACCCGTTCACTTTGAGGAAACCGTCATAAAGCGGCGTCACGCGCTTGATCGTGACGCGGAGCTTGCGATCGCTCATGCGCGCCTCCCGGCGTGGACCGCCCTGTTGGCGATTGCCTCGTCCCGCGGACGTTCTATCATGCTCGGACTACACGTTGAACGACACCGGCGGCGAGCGTGGTCCTTGCGAGTCCTGCAAGGCGAGCGCTCTCCCCCGGCAAGGAGCGGACGCTATGCCGAAGATCGAGCTCGAAGAGGCGCCGGTGCTCAAAGGGTCGTCCTACCCGCCGCCGTTCGATGTGCCGTGCAGGAACCGGAGCGCGTTGCGGCTCGGCCTCGCGGCCGGCCTCACGCAATTCGGCGTGAACCTGGTGACGCTGCCGCCTGGCGCCTGGTCGAGCCAACGCCATTGGCACGCCAAGGAGGACGAGCTCGTCTACGTGCTCTCGGGCGAGGTCGTCCTCGTCGAGGACGAAGGCGAGACCGTTCTCGGGCCGGGCGACTGCGCCGCGTGGAAGGCGGGTGTGCGCAACGGCCATCACCTCGTCAACAGAAGCTCGGAAGACGCCCGGCTCCTCGTCGTCGGCACGCGCGACGACACGGACTGGGGCGAGTACCCCGACATCGACCTGCGGTTCGGCCCGGCCCTTGAGCCCGGCGGAGGCCCGGCCGGACGGTATACGCACAAGGACGGCACGCCGTATTGAAGCGCGCGTCCTCGGTGTGTGAAGCCCGTCGCCGATCTACTCGGCGCTCGGCGCCCCGATGCCGGTGGAGGTGACGTTCAGACTCGACCCGTCGGGGAGCTTCACGGACGCGCCGCTCGCTCTCAACGTGCCGTCCTTCGACCGATAGCCGAGCACCGTGACCTCCGTGCCCGGAGGCAGCGAGTTGCGGTTCCAGCCGCGGCGGATCAGCGCGTTCGGCGCGCCGCCTTCGATGGCCCATTCCTGGACCTCGCCGCTATCCGTGGTGACCTTCAGGTAGATCCACGAATGCGGGTTGGTGAATTCCATGCGAATCACCTCGCCGTGCAGCTCGATCGGCTGATTGATGTCGAACTCGGCCGCGAACGAGTGATGGGCCGCGGCCGGCCCGGCGGCGAGCAGAGCGAGCAGGACGGCGAGCGACGAAGCGGCAAGAGCATTACGTGACATCGGACGGACCTCGTGTTTCGTGCCTGAGCGTGAGCCGCCGCCTCACTGAGTCTCGGCGACGGGCTTCCGCGTCATCAAGTCGCCGTACAGCAGCTGCTCGGAGAATTCCACGCAGTTGAACTCCAGAAGATGGGCGTTCTCTTCCACTCGGCGGTAGAGCGGCATACGGATCGTCCACGGACGGGAAAAGGTCTGGGGATCGTCGATGGTCGCCTCGTACTGCATGACGTTGTCGTCGATCAGCGTGTAGCGCTCGGTGACGACCATCGCCGAGCTGTGGTGATTGCCGGCGCGGTCGAGCCACGTCTTGTCGATGTTGGAGTTGACCTCGATCACGAGCGTGTCGCCCTCCCACCGGCCGTTGGAACGGCCCATCCACAGGTCGACGGGGGCGATCTCGTGGTCTTCCGGATTCATATAGACGGGGCGATTCGCGTTCGCGTACTCGTAAGCGAAGAGGATGATGTCGCCCTCGCCCTGCACGATCTGAAACGGATAGGGCATGTAGGTGGCGCGCGGAATGCCGGGCATGTAGCACTTCGCTTCCGGGTCCGACGCCGGCCAGCCCGCGCGGTTCTCCTCGCGCTTGGCAAGCGCCTCCGGCAGGTACGGGATTTTGCCGCCGACGACGACGCTCTCCCCGGCCGGGATCGCCGCGATCGCGCCGAGCTGCCAAAACGACTCGAGCGCTTCGGCGGAGTGTCCTTCCAGATTCCAGTAGGCCGTGTTCATCGCCTGCCAGATGCCGTTCAGGTTCGGCTTGCCGGCGATCCGCTCCGGGCGCTCGCGCTCCTGCGCGCAGGCCGGACCGGCGGTCGCGGCCGCGAGAAAGCACAGCAAGGCGAGTGGAAGTGCGTGGCGCATGCGCTTTAACATACCCCCAGGTTCGGCGCGGGAGAAAAAAGTATGCGTACCCTGGAGAAGCCGGTCAATGCACGCATCGCGTTCGCCGATGATCACGCACGCTTGCGCGTCTCCACGCTCGCCCTGGCGCCCGCGACGCTCGGGCTCGCAGCGGGCCTCCTCCTCGCAGCGGAATCGCAGGCCCAGGACGCGGCTCCGGCCGCCGGGACGCCCGTTCCGGCCGAGCAGACGGCGGCGGCATTCGCGGATCCCGATTGGCGCGTGCCGCGCCTTTCGTGGGGCGATCCGGATCTGCAAGGCACGTTCACGAGCCGCGATATGAGCGGTATTCCGATGGAGCGTCCGGAGCAATACGGCAAGCGCCAAAATTTGACGGCGGAGGAGTTCCAGCAACGGCTGTCGCAAGGTTCCCGCGGTCTGGCGGCGCTCGCCGCGAGCCAGCCGAACGACGGCCGCCGCCTGGAGCTGAGCGCGCTCGATTCGGCGGAAACCGGCACGCGCACCTTCGGCTATACGTCCTACATCATCGATCCCGAGGACGGGAGGATGCCGGCGCTCACCGAGGAAGGGCGGCAGCGGCAGTCGACGATCCATCGCGGCCAGGCGAACGGGCCGTTCTACACGACCGAGGATTTTTCGTATTACGACCGCTGTATCACGCGGGGCGTCACGGGGTCGATCCTGCCCTCGCTTTACGGTGACGCGATGCGCATCGTGCAGTCCCCCACGGAAGTCGCTATCAGCTACGAGATGCTGCACGACACCCGCATCATCCCGCTGGACGGACGGCCGCCGGCCGACCCGAACGTCCGCCAATACATGGGCTCGTCGGTCGGGCATTGGGAGGGCGACACGCTCGTCGTCGAGACCACGAACTTCACCGACAAGCTCGCCGAGGCGCGTATGGCGCACAGCGAGGAGCTCAAGCTGATCGAGCGCTTCACGCGGATCGATCCGGAGATGATCAACTACGTCGTCACCGTCATCGATCCGCGCACGTTCGAAGAGCCGTGGACGTTCCGGCTCACGCTCACGACGCAGCCCGGCTACGAGGTGCTCGAGTACTCCTGCCACGAAGGCAACTTCTTCGTGGCCAACGCGCTCAGGGCCGAGAAGGAGTACCAGCGGCGCGTCGCCGAGGCGCGCGCCAAGGGCGAGCCCATCCCGGAGCGCACCGTCACCACGGGCCAGGGCCTGAGCATCTACGAGGCGCCCTCGGCCGACCAGGCGGTCGACATCAACTGAAAGCGCCTTTCGCGGCGCGCGGGCTCCGGCCCGCGCCGCCGCTCGAGGCCGTCGGCGCCCCTTGCGGGCCTCGTATACCGGAGGAGATCGCGTGGAGCTCGATGCCGAGATAGCTTCGGGCACCACGGCATAGGCGGGTCCATAGGCTTCTGCGACCCGGACGCGGGGTCGGGCTTCTCGTACGCGTGCAACACGATGCATGCCGTCGGTACGAACGGCCCGCGGGCGGCGCGTCTCATCGACGCGTTGTACGGCTGCGAGCTCTAGGAAGCGACGCCCGGCACGGCAAGCGAATCATCCTCGGGCGCGCGTTCGCGGCTCTCCGGGTAGATGCGCGGACGCCGTGACTCGACGAGCTCTATCTCGTTGCCGTCGGAATCGCGAATCGGCACGATTCGGCAGCAACGCACCGCATCGAATCGCGGCTCGATGCTCCCGTCGGCCGGCACGACGCCGAGGTTCCACAGGCGCTCGCGCGCGATATCGAGCGAGACGGTCTCGAACCGCAGTCGTTTCGGCTCGGCGATTGCGTCGCTTTGCTCTTCGATTGCCAAGTATGTCCACCCTCGCCCACGCATGAGCACGCGCGGTGATCCGTTCTTGCGCGTCGTCGAGACGAGCTCGAAGCCGAACACGCGATTGTAGAAGCGGACTGCACGTCTCGAGTCACGCGTTGGAATCTCGATGGCGCCGACGGTTGTCACGTCGATCGGTTCTTCATGATCGAAGCGAGTCACAATGGCCTCCCAGCTCGGAGTGGTCGCGAGGCGCCCGGCCTTGCAGACGGGCGACCGACGAGTGCGGGCGAACGGTCGATTCCGATGAGATGTCGCCGATGTCTCATCGGCGCTTCCGGATGCCGCTGCCCGTTCTCGCCAATGCATCGAAGGCGTGCTAGCCTTAACAAGCGGAACGTTGTTCCACATGATGTGGAACAGTGTTCCGCTTGTCAATGGTGTAGATGGATCCATAGGTGCGCAACCGGAAGACATCCTCCCCGCCGCAAAACCAAGAGGCGCGCCCGGTGCGTGCAGACGCGCGCCGCAACGCCCAAGCGCTGGTCGAAGCGGCGATGAAGGTCTTTGCGACTTCGGGCGTCGAAGCCCCGTCGAGGGAGATCGCGGAAAAGGCCGGCGTCGGCGTGGGCACGCTCTATCGCCATTTCCCGCAGCGCTCGGACCTCGTGGTGGCGGTCTTTCGCAACGAGGTGGACGCCTGCGCAGACGCAGCTGCGAAACTTGCGGCCGAGCATGATCCAGGGGAAGCGCTTGCGCGGTGGATGCAGCGTTACGTGGATTTCATCGCCGCGAAGCGAGGGCTTGCGGGCGCGCTTTCCTCGGGCGACTCCGCCTTCCAGTCTTTGCCGACCTATTTCCTCGAGCGAATTCGGCCGGCGTTGCAGGCTCTGCTCGATGCAGCGATCGACGCGGGCGATATCCGCTCCGACGTCGACCCCGACGAGCTGCTGTTCGCGGTCCCGAGACTCTGCAAGACCGACGCCTACGGCGGAAGCCAAGAGCAGGCACGGCGGATGGTCGCGCTGCTCGTGGACGGGCTGCGCTACCGCGCCCAGCCGACTTCGGCCGGCCGCAAGAAAAGCCGTCGTTCTCGCAAATAGGCCGCGCCGATGAGCCGTTGCGCCCGGTCAGCCGGCGCTTCGCGCCCGGCAGTCGGTAAGCGTTCCCGCTCCCGCGGCGTCGTCGGGGGCGACGAGCGGCCGTCCGGCCGTCAGCGCCTCCGTGAAATCGCGGTCCATTGCATGGAACGGCGCATCGGCTTCGACGCCGAGCGACTCGATCACCTTCGTCCAGAATGCACGCGCGGCGGCCGTCGCGGTGATGTCGAAGATCTCGGCGTCCGTGAACCCTAAACCCTTGAGCCGCTCGACGTCGCCGGCCGTCACGGACGCCGCATCGCGGGCGACCTTACGGGCGAACTCGAGCATCGCCGCCTCCGCGTCGCTGAGCGCCGCAGGCTTATCGCCGCGCGCGATCGCCATGACGTCGGCCGCGGAGAAGAACTCGGTCAATGCCTTGCCGTGAGCGAGCGAGCACAACGTGCTGCGCAGCTCATGCGCCGCGGCGAACGTGACGAGCTCGAAGCGCCGCTTGTCCATGTGGCGCTTGATGCCGGACTGAAGCTGCGCCCACAGCCGCATGATCTCCGGACGGTGGCAGAACACGAAGGCATAGCCCGGCACGTAGCCGTAGTGCAGAAATTGCCGCTCGTACATCGCCTTCACGTCGCCCGTGGCGTCCTGTGCGGAAATCGTCTCGATGAAAGCCATCTCGGTGCTCCTTACTCCGTGAGGTGCCAATCGCTGATGCGGACGTAGCGGCCGTGATCGGCGTAGTCGCCGGCGGCGCGACGCGCGCGAAAATCGCCCCAGTTGATCGGCCGGTAGCGCGGCGGGCGGTATGCGTCGACGGTCGACGGAAGCGGCGCATACTCGACGCTGTAGGCGGGATTCAGGAAGAACGGCGCGCTGAACCGGGCCGCCTCGGCGCTCACCAATCCGCGATGCAGCGCCGCCTGATACCGGTCGTTCGACCACACCTGCACGATGTCGCCGATGTTGACGACGAGAGCATCGGGCCGCGGCTCGACGAGGTGCCATGCGCCGTCGTGGAAGACCTCGAGGCCGGGCTGCTCGTCCTGCAGCAGCAGCGTGAGCGCGCCGGCATCGGTGTGATGGTTGACGCCGAGATGTCCGTCGCGCGCCATCGACAGATCCGTCGGCCGTGCCGGCTTGGGGCACTTCGGATAGTAGTTGAGGCGCAGGAAGCTCGTGTGCTCCGGCATGAAATACGGGTCGAGGTACCGCGCGGGCATGCCGAGATTGACCGCGATAGCGCGGAGCAACCGCAGCGCAAGCCCATAGCACGCCTCATAGAAGCCCTGGATCGCGCCCCGAAACTCGGGCAACGCGGCCGGCCACTGCGGCATGATCACGCCCCCGTCGGGCGGCCCGTAGTCGTAGATCTGCTTCCAGTCCGGCGTGTGCTTGGTGAGCTCGCGATCGTAGAACCCCCAAGGGTTGTCGGCCGTGCGCAGGATCTCGCGCTTGACGTCGAGCGGCTGCGCGAAGAAGGCGCGCATCTGCCTCCTCAGCGCGAGGATGCGGCCTTCGTCGATGCCGTGTCGCTCGATTTGAAAGAAGCCCCAGTCTCGGCACGCGGCGTCGATCGCGTCGAGGGTTTCGCCGCTCGAGAGATCGCTGATGTCGATGACGGGCAACGTGCTCGTGGTCATGACTTTCTCCTTCACGCGGTCTTGCGCGGCTGCAGCCACTTCGGCAACAGCGCGTAGGGGTCGACGTCGGCGCTCTTGGCGTAACGGATGCCGCGCTCCTCGAGCCGCCGCTGCAGCGAGCCGTTGCGCCAGGCGTCGAAGAGATCCGTGCAGCCGCCGATGTGCTCGCCGCCGACGAAGATCTGCGGGATCGTCCTCGCGTTGGTGCGCTCGGCGAGCACGGCGCGAATCTTGCCGCCCCTGTCGCCGGCCTGGTATTCGACCGAGTCGAGGTCGACGCTGCGGTATTCGATGCCGAGCCGCGCGAAGAGCTTGCGGACCGACCAGCAGAACTCGCACCACTCGAGCGCGAACAGCACGACGGGCTCGTTCCGAACGACGTCGTCGACGAAGCGCTCGGCGTCCGGATCGAGCGCGGCGGGCGTCGGTGCCGCGGCAGCGGGCGCGGGCGCCGGCGGCGGCGCATCGAAGCGGCAGCTCGGCGTCGAGCGCGACAGCGCGAGCTCCTCCTCCGTCATCTCCTCGCCGATGTGCTCGAACAGCGGGGTCGACATGTAGCGCTCCCCGGTATCGGGCAGCATGCAGACGACGTTCGTGCCGGGCGGCGAGCGCCGCGCGACGTCGAGCGCGGCCGCGAGTGTCGCGCCGCTCGACGTGCCGACGAAGATGCCTTCCTGGCGCGCGAGCTCGCGGGCCAGGTGCAATGCGTCGTTCCCGGATACGGGCACGATCTCGTCGATGAGACCCGCGGCCACGGCGTCCTCGGTCAGCTTCGGGATGAAGTCGGGCGCCCAGCCCTGCATCAGATGCGGACGAAAGCGCGGATGGCTCTCGGCGGGCGTGCCGTCCGGAGCGCGCCGTTGCGGTATGCCGCTGCCGAGCACCTGCGAATTGTCGGGCTCGGCGGCGACGATCTTCGTCGGCAGCCCCGCCTGCTTCAGCGCGCGCGCGACGCCTTTCAACGTGCCGCCGGTGCCGAATCCGGAGACCCAGTAATCGAGGCGCTCGCCCGCGAAGTCGGCGATGATCTCCTGCGCCGTGGTCTGCGAGTGCACGTCGGCGTTGGCCTCGTTCTCGAACTGTCGGCACAGGAACCAGCCGTGCGTCTCGGCGAGCTCGACGGCTTTCGCGAGCATCCCGGTGCCCTTCTCGGCCGCCGGCGTCAGGACGACCTTCGCGCCGAGAAAGCGCAGCAGCTTGCGGCGCTCGATGCTGAAGCTTTCCGCCATCGTGACGACCAGCGGGTAGCCTTTCCGGGCGCAGACCATCGCCAGACCGATGCCCGTGTTGCCGCTCGTCGCCTCGACGACGGTCTGGCCCGGCTCGAGCTCTCCGGTCTGCTCCGCGCGCTCGATCACCGCGAGCGCCATGCGGTCCTTGACCGAGCCCATCGGGTTGAAGGACTCGACCTTCACGTACACGTTCACACCCGCCGGCGCCAGCTTGCCGAGCTTGACGAGCGGCGTGTTGCCGATCGTTTCGAGAATGTTGTCGAAGCGAGCCATGCGTTTCTCCTCGAAGGGGTTTGCGCTGGAGGGCCATCCTGACGGCGGAGCGTGGCAGCGGCCGTGGAAGCGAGCGTGGTTTTTCGTGCCCGGAGCGTTGGAATTCGGGCTCGGAGCCGCCGCATGCGCGGCTCGCCCGGCCTGCGACCGTTTGCCCCGTGAAGGGCCGGAACTACAATTCGCGTCATGGCCGCGCTCGAGCTCAAGTTCCTCGGGGGGCTCGAAATCCTTCGCGACGGGGCGAGCGTCGAGCTGCCCCCGTCCAAAAAGACGCGTGCGCTTCTTGCCTACCTGGCGCTGAACGGCCGGCCGTTCCAACGCGAGCATCTGTGCGACCTGCTGTGGGAGATCCCGGACGACCCGCGCGGCTCGCTCCGCTGGAGCCTTTCGAAGCTGCGCCGCCTCGTGGACGACGATTCGCGTCAGCGGATCGTCGCCGATCGGAACAGCGTCGCGTTCGACGCGAGCGACGTCGAAATCGACGTGCTCGCGCTGCACGCGCTCGCGGGCGGAGGCCTCGAGCACGTGTCGCTCGACGCGCTCGAGGCCGCGGCCGCGCGCTATCGCGGGCACTTCCTCGAGGGCCTCAGTCTGTCGGCGTTCCAGGACTTCGACGCCTGGTGCTGCGCGGAGCGGGAGCGGGCCCTGCAAGCGCAGTCGCGCGTGTTGTCCGCGCTCGTGCGGCGCCTCGAGACCGAGCCCGAGCGCGCGCTGCCGCACGCGTACGAGCTCGTGCGCATTGCGCCTTACGATGAAACTGCGCGCGCGACGCTGATCCGGCTGCTCGTCGCTCTCGGCCGGACGGATCAGGCGGAGCAGCAGTATCGAACCGGCGCCCGGCTGTTGCAGGAGGCGGGCGCGGCGCCGACCGGGGCGCTGTACCGGGCCTTGCGGGGCGAGCCCGGCGCGCGGCGAGCCGCCGGCGGCGCGGAGTCGGTCGAGGCTCGGCGCGCGAGCGTCGCGGAGCATCGCGCAAGCGTCGCGGAGCGTCGCGCGGCCGCGGGTGCCCCGCAGCCGCCGAAGGCCCCCGGCGGCGCCGGCGACACGGCGTTGATCGGTCGCGACGAGGAGCTCGAGCGGATCGCGACCGCGCTCGCGCGCGCGGTCGCCGAGCGACGCGGCCGACTCGTGCTCGTCTGCGGCGAGCCCGGCATCGGCAAGAGCCGCCTGCTCGAAGCCGCCGCAGGGCTCGCCCGCGATGCCGGCGCATTCATGCTCGAAGCGTGTGCCTTCGAGTCGGAGTCGATCCGCCCGTTCGCATTGTGGATCGACGCGCTGCACCGCGCCGCGGCCAACGGCACGGCGGATGTCTTCGGCGATGTTCTTGCCAACGTCGACGAGGCCAACCGCGACCGCTTGTTCCGCGCATTGGGCGAGCTCGTCGCGGAGCGCGCCCGCGTGCAGCCCGTCGTCGTGCTATTCGACGATCTTCACTGGGGCGACGAGTCGAGCGCCTCGGCGCTGCATTACGTCGCGCGGACGAACCGCGATCAACCGTTCGTCGGCGTCCTGGCGACCCGCGAGGACGAGCTGCGCGACAACACCGCGGTGCGCCGCATGCTGCGCGAGCTGCGCCAAGCGGGGCTGCTCGAGGAGATCGAGCTCGGGCCGTTGCCCGAAGCGGATTTGCGCGCGCTCATCAGCACGCGCGTGCCGCAGGCGAACGGCACGCGGCTCAGCCGCGAATGCGGCGGCAATCCGCTGCTCGCGATCGAGCTTGCGCGCGCCGAGGCCGCCGGCGACAGCGGCCAGTCGCTCGACGAGCTCGTCCAGGAGCGTCTCGCGCGCCTCGATCACGAGAGCGGCGACGTGCTGCGCTGGGCCGCGGTGCTCGCGCCGCGCATCGATGAAGCCACGCTCGCGCGGGTGAGCGGCCTCGACTGGAACGGCATCGGCGAGGCGCTCGAGACGGCCGCGCGTCAGTCGATGCTGCTGCCGACGGAGCGCGGCTTCCGCTTCTCGCACGATCTCATCGCGCGCAGCATCTACTCGAGTATCTCGCCGGCGCGCCGCCGCACGATGCACCGGCGGGTCGCGGAGCTCCTCGAGCAGGACACGGCGCTCGACCTCGCGCACGCGGCGGATCTCGCGCACCACGCCTCGCAAAGCGGCGACGCCGGCCTCTGCGCACGCGCGATGGTCTCGGCCGGGAGGCTGTGCTTGAGATTCTTCGCGAACGAGGAGGCCCTCTCGCTGGCCCGCAAGGGCCTTCAGTGGGTCGAGCGCCTTGCGCCTGCGGAACGCGTCTGCCTCACGCTCGAGCTGCGCGAGATCCTGCTTGCCGCGGCACCCGTCGAGGACTGGGAAGCGGCCGCGGCCGAATACGCGGCGCTCGCCGAGCAGGCGCTCGACCACGGTGCGATGGCGCACGCGCGCCGCGGCTACAACATGGCGAGCTACGTGCTTTGGCAACACGGCCGCTGGACGGGCGCGCACGAGGAGACTCTGCAGGCGGAGCGCGTCGCGCGGGGCGGCAGCGAGGCCGAGAACATCGCGGGTCTCGCCGAGGCCGCGCGCTGCCTCGCGATGCTCGAGCGCGATCTCTCGCAGGCGGAGGCCCTGCTGATGGAGGCGCAAGCTCTCGCGAAGCGCAAGCGCATGAGCCATTGCGCGATCCCGGGCGCGCTCGGCATGCTGCGCTTCCATCAGAACAAGCTCGACGAAGCCGTCGGGCTCTTCAAGGAGGCGCGCGCCCTCGCGAAATCCGCGGGCGACCGGATCAGCGAGTTCCAGGCCAACGAGTATCTGGCGATGATCGAGCTCGAGCGCGAACGCTTCGACGCGGCGAAGGCGTATTGCGCATCGCTGATCGAGCTCGGCGAGAAGATTCGCGAGGGCAGCGAGCGGCCCTTCGCGCATGCGCTCGACGGCTTGTGCCACTACGCACTGACCGACGAGACCGCACCGCTCGAGGCCGCTCTCGAGGATCTGCGTTCCGCCGACGCGAAGCATCGAATGGCCTATACGCTGACGCGCGCCGCGCTCCTCGACATCGAACGGCGCCGGCACGAGACCGCGCTCGACCGCGCGACCGAAGCGCTCGACTGTGCCGAGGCGCTCGACCGCGCCACCGACATGATGCTCGCTCACGTCGCGCTGGCCCTCGCGAGCCGCGCGGCGAACGACGAGGCCGGCTTCGAGCGCCACGCAGCGGCGCTCGCCCGTCTCGAGACGGCGCCCGTCGCGCTTTGGGCTCGTGAGCGCGCTGCCGCGTTGACGGCGCCGCTGGCGCGTCCGGCGTGAGCGCGGCCGGCTTCGATCGCCGCCCGCGCCGCACGCGTTTCCACGCTTCCGTCTGAAAATTCCACGCCCGCTCCCACGCTCGGTCCAACGCGCCGCCCGCAAGCTGCGCTCCATGCCCGGTCGCCGACCGGTCCCGAAGCACAACCAGAGGGGAGCACCCGACATGAACATCACCGCGAACAAGGTCGACAACGGCGTCAACGTCGAAGCGCTGCTCGGCGCCCGGCAGGCACTGACCGAAGCGCCGGAGGCGGCGCGCTTCAAATGGCGTGCCACGTGCGCGTGGGTCAACGGCACCCATAGCCGCTCCGTCGTGCACGGCTTCTTCGGGCTCGGCGCGGAGCAATCGCACAAGACCGAGTTCCACTACGACGCCGATCACCCGGAGCTCTTCGCCGCGGAGGACAACGGCGCGACGCCGGTCGAGTACGTGCTCGTTGCGCTCGCGTCCTGTCTCACGGCGGGAATCGCGACCGTCGCGCAGCACCGGAACATTCAGCTGCGCTCCGTGAAGGCGACGCTCGAAGCCGGCATGGACCTGCAAGGCATCCTCGGCATCGACAGCGAGGTGCGCAACGGCTTCGACGGGATCAAGGTCGTCTTCGAGGTCGATGCGGATGCCACGGAGCAAGAGATCGCCGCGCTCGTCGCGCAGTCGCAGCGGCGCTCCGCCGTCTTCGACATCGTGACGAACCCGACGAACGTCGCGGTGGAGGTCAAGTGATCCGCGCTCCTCGAAGGCGCTATCCGCCGGCCGGCGCCGTCGACGTCGTCGTCATCGGCGCCGGCCACGCGGGGCTCGCGATGAGCCGGTGCCTCGCCGAGCTCTCGATCGATCACGTCGTGCTCGAGCGCGGCGAGATCGCGAACTCGTGGCGGCGCGAGCGCTGGGACTCGCTGCGGCTCTTGACGCCGAACTGGCAGAGCCGGCTGCCGGGCTATGCCTACCGCGGCCCGGACCCGGACGGCTACATGAGCGTAAGCGACGTCGTCGAGTTCATCGACGGCTACGCGAGGCTTATCGGCGCGTCCGTGAAGCCGCACACGACGGTGACGTCGGTCGTCGCGGAGGCTTGCGGCTACCGCGTCGCGACCGATCGCGGCGATTGGCGTTGCCGCGCGGTCGTCCTCGCGAGCGGCGCGCACGGCGTTCCGGCCGTGCCTGCCGCCGCCGCCGCGCTGCCGAAGTCGGTCACGACGCTGACGCCGAAGACGTATCGCAATCCGGACCAGCTCGATGGCGGCGGCGTCCTCGTCGTCGGCGCGTCGGCGAGCGGAATACAGCTCGCGGACGAGATTCGGCGCTCGGGGCGGCGCGTGATCCTCGCCGTCGGCGAGCACATCCGGATGCCGCGCGTCTACCGCGGGCTCGACATCCAATGGTGGCTCGACGCCGTCGGGATCCTCGACGAACGCTACGACGAGGTCGACGACATCGTCCGCGCGCGGCGCGTGCCGTCGCCGCAGCTCGTCGGAACGTCCGAGCGCGCGACGCTCGATCTGAACGCGCTCACGGAACGCGGGATCGAGCTCGTCGGCCGCCTGGTCGGCATCGACGAGGACGGCAAGGCGCAGTTCTCGGGCTCGTTGCGCAACCATTGCGCGATGGCCGACCTGAAGCTCGCGCGCCTGCTGGACAGGCTCGACGACTGGGCCGCGCAGCACGGCGACCGCCCTGCCTTCGCACCGCCCGAGCGCTTCGCGGCGACGCGGGTCGGAGACGCGCCGCGCCTCTGCGTCGATCTCGCCCGCGAGCGCATCTCGACCGTGATTTTTGCGACAGGCTTCCGGCCGGACTATGCGTGGCTGCACGTCCCGGTCTTCGATCACAAGGGCCGGCTGCGTCACGACGGCGGAGTCGTGGATGCGCCCGGCTTGTACGTGCTGGGGCTCAATTTCATGCGCCGGCGCAAATCGAGCTTCATCCACGGCGCCGAGGACGATGCGCGTGACCTCTGCGCACACCTCGCCGCGAGCTTGCGGCTTGGCAGCGGCGGGCGCATGCCGCGGGGCGCCGTCGGTTGAGGCCCGACGACGAGGATGAAACGCCCGATCGCGCGGTCCCCTTGCCTTTGGCGCACGGTCGAATGAACATCCGTATCGTTAGCGGCGATCGGAGGATCAACCGATGAGCGATGTGTTCTACCTTCGGTCGATCGACCCGCCCATCACGCCCGAGGACGTCGTCCTGACCGCGGAGGCAGGCGGCTGCTTCGACCTGCATCGCGTGACCTGGAAACAGAGCTTTCTGTCAGCCGACGGGGGACGGATGCTGTGCTGGTACGAGGCGCCGGACGCCGAGTCGGCGCGGATCGCGCTCCGGCAGTTGAAGGCGGACCTCGAAGGTGTCTGGCCCGGCACGGTCACCGGCGGGAACGGCGCCGGTACGCCGGCGCTGTCCGACGCGAATTTCGTTGCGGAGCTTCGCTTACCCGACGAGCAGGCTCGAAGCCTCGACGGCGTCGCAACCGCGCTGGAGCAGGAAGACGCGGCGCTCGTGCGCGGCTTCGTGTCGATCCGCGAGCCGAGAGCCGTTTGCATCGTCCGCGCGCCGAGCGACGGCGCGGTGCGGGCGGCGCTTGCCCGAACCGACGCGCAGCCGGACGCGGTTTGGGCGTGTACGCCGATCTTGCCGACCGTCCGGTAGCCCCGGCGCTCGGTTCGTCAGCGGAACTCGAACCCTTCGTAGCCGCGCCTTGCGACGTCGTCGCATCGTTCGCGGTACACAGCGGCGCCGGGCGCGTAGATCGAGACGCTTCTCGCCTTACCGGGCGTGTTCGCGCCGAAGAACCACGAGCTCGTGTCACGGGCGAGGAGCGTCGCGTCGGCCGCCTCGCGGACGTGCGCCGTCCACGCATGCTCGGCGTCGACGCTCGGCGCGATCGCCGGGCCCAAAGGGACTCGAATATCGCCTCGCGTTCCTCGGGCGTCACCTCGCGTCCCGAGCGAAGATCGAACCCGTGCACGAAGCCGCCGAAGGTCTCGCGGCATCGCGCGAATATCGCGGGATAGTTGCGGCGAATCTCGCGCCAGTCTTCGTCGGGTGCGATCGTCTGGATGACCTGAACACCCGTCGCGCCGGTGCCGATCACGCCGACCCGCTTGCCGGCAAGATCGACGTCGTCATGAGGCCAGCGGGCCGTGTGGTAGTGCTCTCCCTCGAACGTGTCGACGCCGTCGATGTCGGGCAGCTGGTAGGCGGACAGCGGGCCGACCGCGGCGATCAGGTAACGCGCCCGCGTGCGCTCGCCGCGGTCGGTCTCGATGAGCCACGAGTGGTCCCGCGCGTCGTACCGCGCGGAGACGACCTCCGTCTCGAAGCGAATGTCGCGCAAAAGATCGAGCTTCTCGGCCGCGTAGTTCAGGTACGCGAGCACCTCGGGTTGCGCGGCGAATCGCTCGCTCCAGCTCCATTCCTCGAGGAGCTGAGGCGAGAACGAATAGCAGTACGTGTAGCTTTCCGAGTCGAATCGGGCGCCCGGGTAGCGGTTCCAGTACCAAACGCCGCCGACTCCGCTCGCGCGCTCGTACGCCTGCACGGTGAGCCCGAGCTCGCGGAGTCGATGTAGCGCGCACAGGCCGGCGGCGCCTGCACCGATGATGACCGCGTCGAAGTGCCGTGTGCTCATGCGTGTGTCGAAGGCATTCTGCTCGATAGAGCGCGTCTCGCCTGACGCTAGCGTCGAGCAACGCTCATCACGGTGACATGCTCATGCCAGTGGGGCGGAACATTATATCCGTCCGGCAATTTCGCCCGGAATGCGTACGGCTCGCCGGGCTTCGCCGGGTCGCCGAAGAGAACGGCAAACCGAGCTCCCGCGGGGAGCTTCGGAGAAGCCGGCCCCTAAGCCACCTGATTCGGCGGAATCATCAGGTGCTCCTGGGTTTGCGACGATGTCGGTCCGAGCTCCGCGGCCATCACTCGCGTGAAGGCGACCACCGCGCCTTTCACGGCGCTGTGCGCGGACGTGCCCGGATAGCCGCGGAAGGCGACCGGCGAAGCCATGTTGATCAAGCTCGCCCCACGCTCCGGGTCGTAATGCGCGACGAGCGCCTGCGCGGACCAGAAGAGCGCTTTGATGCCGACGTCGAGCATCGCGTCGAGCCGTTCGGGCTCGACCTGATCGACGGGGCAATAGTGGAGAAGCATCGCGTTGTTGACGATCGCGTCGATCCGACCGGTCCGGTCCCCGAAATCGTCCGCCACTCGCAGGAACGCCGCTCGCGACCCCACGTCGCACTCGTGCCCGCGCCGACGATGATGTAATCGAAGTCCCGACCGGGCTCGGGGTGCGTGCTCAAGCCAACGCGATCCCGGCGCACCGCCGACGCGAATCGTCAGTCGGCGATTCCGGGAGGCATGACCTCCTCATGGCCCCCGACGACGATGCCCTTCCCGAGCTTCGAGTTCCACACGCCGTACACGAAGTAGAGAAGGAAGCCGAACCCGAGATAGATGAGAAAGAAGTTACGCGTCGCCTCGTGCGCCATCAGCGACATCAACAAGAACAAGCACATGACGGCGCCGAGGAGCGGGGTCACCGGGAACAGCGGCGTCTTGAACGGCCGGCGCATGTCGGGCCTGGCATATCGAAGATAGAGCACCGTAAAGCAGACGATCGTGAACGCGGCAAGCGTGCCGACGTTCGTCAGATTCGCGAGCGCGTCGAGCCCCATGAATCCCGCGAAACCGCACGCGACGACGCCGACGATGATCGTGTTGATCCACGGCGTCTTGAACTTCGGGTGCACGACCGCGAAGACGGGCGGGATCAGACCGTCACGCGCGATCGTGTAGAAGATGCGCGTCTGCGCGTAGAGCAGCACGAGCATCACCGACGAGAGACCGGCGATGGCGCCGATCTTCACGAGCGCGGCGAACCATGGCAGCCCGATTTGGTTGACCGCCTTCGCAATCGGCGCGGGATCGTCGAGGTCCGTGTACGGGACGATTCCGACGAGCACCCCCGACGTGAGGATGTAAAGAATCGTGCAGATGATCAGGGAGCCGAGGATGCCGATCGGCATGTCCCTCGCCGGGTTCTTCGATTCCGCGCCCGCGGTCGACACCGCCTCGAAACCGATGTACGCGAAGAAAATCGTGGCGGCGCCGGTGATGAGCCCCGGCACGCCGTACTGGCCCGTGCTTTGCGCGGTGAGGACGGCCCAGAGCGCGCTGCCGATCTGGCTCCAGATGCCCGCATCCGCGCCGGCCGGCGGCGGCGGCTGCTGGGGCGGAATCAGCGGCGTCCAGAGATCGGGGTTCACGAAGAATGCGCCGATCACGATGAACGCGACGATGACCGACGTCTTGATGAACACGATGATGTTGTTGACGAGCGCCGATTCCGAGACACCGAGCACGAGGAGGCCGCTCACGGCGATGATCGCGATCAAGGCGGGCAAGTTGACGGCGCCGGTGCCAACCACCGCTCCGCTGGTGAAATCCGTGACCTCGACCCCCGGCGCGGCGCGCAGCGCCGGGGGCAGATCGATGCCGATGTCGTGCAAGAAGCTCGCGACGTATCCCGACCAGCCTACCGCCACGGTCGACGCCGCGAGGCCGTACTCGAGCACCAGCAGCAGGCCCATGATCCAGGCGACCATCTCGCCCATCGAGGCGTACGAGTACGAATACGCCGAGCCCGAGACCGGTATTGCCGCCGCAAGCTCCGCGTAAGAGAGCGCCACGAGCGCGCACAGCGTTCCCGTGATGATGAACGAGATCATGATGCCGGGCCCGGCGAACTCGGCAGCCGCCCTGCCCGTCAGCACGAAAATACCCGTGCCGATGATGCAGCCGACCCCGAGCAGAACGAGATTCAGTGCGCCGAGCGTCTTCTTGAGCTCCCCATGCTCGTGCTCGGCGTGCATTTGCTCGACCGATTTCCGTGCGAACAGCCGATCGACCCCACGCTTTACCATCAAAGCTCCTCCTTCCCCGCACCAGGCCGGTCCGCCGCCGGCCCCCTGCCCCCCCGGGGAACACTCTATCCGGGCGAATGCGACCGGGCCACCGCTTGCGGTGCGAGCGGTTCCCGCCGCAGGGGGCGAGTAGACCATCCGCGGGAGGCCGGATCAACCGGGGGGCCGCCTCACAACGCCGCCGACGCGGCGATGTCGGACAGCCGCTGAAACCGCTCGATGTTCGGCGCGGGCTGCATCACGCCGGCCGACAGGCAGACGAACGTCATCTCGAGCGCCTCGTCGCCGAAGCCGATCGCCTCGCAAAGGCCGAGCTCGCCACGGCGCGCGACGGCAACGACCGCGCCGAAGTAGCGGTCCGCTTCGATGTCGGCGTGGATCGTCGCCTCGAGGTGGGCGAGGCGGTCGGCGTCGAGACCGGATGCTGCGTGGGGCACGGGCGAATCTCTCTGGCTCGGCCGCCGTCGATTCTAGGCGGATGCCGGCTCGGCGGCACGTGCTAGGGCCGGTCCAGCCACCAATCGGGAGCGGCGTCCGGAAACGGATTCGGGCGGAAATACGCGATCAGGCGCTCGCCGGCCGGCGCGGCGCTCCAGGGCGCGACGCCGTGCAGTGCGAGCCGGTGAATCAGATACGACTCGCCGGGGCGCGCGTGAAGCGGCACGCGGCGGCACGTCTCGAAGCACTCGCGCCGGGCCGCGACGTAAGCGTCGGTAAGGTCCTCGTCCCTCCAGCGCTCCGTCGGCACGTCGGCGAGCCGTGCGCGCAGCGCGCGGCGCATCACCTCATGCGAGCCTTCCCACACCACGAGCGGCGCGGCCCCGGCGGGAGCGTCCGTCAGCGGCACGCCGAGGATGAAGCCTTGCAGCTCGCCGAGCCGGCGACGCCGACTCTCGAAGCGCTGTAGACCGTCGACATGCGCCGCGTCACGGTCGCGGCGAAAGCGGAACGCGGCCGCGGATTCGCCGGCCGAGGGCCGGGGATAGCCGGGAAAACAGGCCGAGATCTGCCCCCTGTCCCATCCGACCGCAAGCTTCAACGCCTCCGCGATGAATTCGACCGGCGGGCCCGCGAGCGGAGGCACGCCCGCCTCCGGCACGGCGCCGGCGGCATCGTTCGGGAAGACGTTGACGCCGACGAACCAAGTGCCGCCGCATCGCAGCCAGCGCGCGCGTTGTTCCGGGTCCGCGACGCAAGCCTCCGCCACCGGGCGGGCTCGTGCCGCCCAGTCCGCAACCTCGGGGGCGTGCGGGAAGCGAACCCAGCCGCCACGGAAGAATTGCGCCGCGTCCATGAGCGCAAATTATGACTCTCGACAGAAAAAAAGGTGTCAGACACCTTTTTTCCCGAAAAAGGTGTCAGACACCTTTTTTCGGTCAAGCGCCTTTGTCGATCAGGAGCCAGCCGCGCGGGCGGCCCGTGTCCCGATCCTCGTCCTCCATCGCGTCGAAGAGGAGGTCGACGGGCACCCAGTGGGGCGGATACTTGAAACGGGCCGTGTCGAGCACGAGCACCTTGTCCGTCGGCACGTGGTAGCCGCCGATCGGCGAGAAGTGGCCGCCCCCGGTCTGGCCCAAGGCTCGTCGCGAGTAATTCACGACGAGCACCGGCCCCTCCGCTCCCGTCGCGGCCCGCTGAGCGTGCGCGCGGAACGCGTCGACGTTCGCGGTCGGCGGCCGGTGCATGGCGACCGCCGCGCCGCTGCACTCGGCGAGGCAGCCCGCTTCGTCCAGCGTGAGCCCGAATTGCCGGACGTCGTCGAGCGACTTGCAACAGTCGAGCAGCTCCTCGCTGAACCATCTCCACGGCCCCTTCCAGACGCGAGCAGGATCGATGTTCAGCGCGTTCAGCGCGCAGACGAGCGACCCGAGACCGCAATAGGCCGGATCCGATTGAGTGTGAAATTGCTGGGCCAGCTTGAAGTAGCCTTCCATGGTTCCCGCCGTCAACGCCTGCGTGAACAGCGCTCGCCCGTCTCGGGAGTCGAGCGCGACGAGATCGGCGGGCAACGGGCGCATGTAGGTCGTGCGGGGGTCCGGGGCGGCGGGAGGTCGCGGGCGGATACAGGTGTTCATCTGCGCGTCCGGCTGGGTGGGTGGCCTGCATGCAGTGTCCCATGGCGCCGCGCCCGGCGCTTGAACGAAGCGGCTATGTTGGCGCGCAAGAAAATGGTGTCAGACACCTCTTTTCTCCCAAAAAGGTGTCTGACACCTTTTTTTCGATTCGATCAGCCTGCGGCGCGGCGGCTCGCCTTCTCGCAGCGCACGGTCAGACGGCTGCTTCCGAGACGCTCGGCGTATTCGGCGAAGCCCGCCGTCGGCCCGCGCCATCGCAGCTCCTCGACGTTCGAGAATAGCGGCGCGTCCGTGCGCAGGGTCGCGAGCTTCTTGAACAGCAGAGCCGTCTCGCGCCGCTTCCCGAGAACCGCCGAAGGAAAGTCCTCGATGGCGCCGTATCGGCGCACGAGCTGCGCGGCCGTGACCGGCCCGATGCCGGACAGACCCGGATAGCCGTCGGCCGGATCGCCGACCAGCGCGAGAAAATCCGGAATCCGCTCGGGATCCACGCCGAACTTGCGGCGCACGCCGGTCGCATCGCGAATCTCCTTGCCGCGGCGAACGATTTGCACGACGCGATCGCCCTGCACACATTGCGCGAGATCCTTGTCGGGCGTCCAAATGCAGACCTTCCGCACGCGCTCGTCGGCTGCGGCGATGCGCGCCGCGCTCGCGAGCGCGTCGTCCGCCTCGAGCTCCTCCATCGGCCAGACCGCAACACCCATCGCCGCGAGGGCTTCCTCGAGCGGATGGAATTGCGCGAGAAGCGCACGCTCGATCCCTTCGCCGGTCTTGTAGCCGGGCCAGAGCTCGTTGCGGAACGACTCGATGACGTGGTCGGTCGCGACGCCCAAATGCGTCGCGTCGCCTTCGATCATCTTCAGCACCATGTTGAGGACACCGACGACTGCGCCGTAGGGTCTGTCCTTGCCCTTCGTGAAGCGGCGCAGACCGTAGAAGTGCCGGAACAGCTCGTAGGTGCCGTCGATCAGGTGGACGATCATTCGTAAGAAGCCCAGGCGGAAACGCGTCGAGCATGTTACATGACGCATCGTCGAGGCCTGGAAGCATTTCGCGCAGGATCGCGCGCTCGCGCGCGATCCCGAGTCCTGCGTTCTCGCGGGTTTGCCTGGCCCGAGCGAATCCCTATGATGGTAAGGAGCGCGCCGCGCGGGAGCCGCGGCGTTTCGCCTCGAGAAATGCAAAGCCTCAGCCGAAGAACATTGATTCGGGGCGCAGTCTACGGCGCGCTCGCGTCCGCGCTGCCTCCGCTCGCGCGCGGGCAGGCCGGCGCCGCGAAGCTCGACGTGACGGCGCTCCGCGCAGGAACCGTGCTGATCGCCGGGGCCGGCGCGAACATCGTCGCCGCGGCCGACGGAGACGGCATCGTCATGGTCGACGGCGGTCTCGCCGAGCATGCCGAAGCCCTGCTCGCGACCGTCGCGGCCCGCTTCGACGGCCGTCCGGTCCGCACTCTCGTCAACACGCATTGGCACCCGGAGCAAACCGGCGCGAACGCTTCCGTCGCCCGCACCGGCGCGCGGATCGTCGCTCAGGCCAACACGCGTCTCTGGCTCGGCACCGACATCAAGCGGCCTTGGGAAGACTTCGTGCACGAGCCGCTTCCGCCCGACGCACGCCCCAAGCTCTCCTTCTACGAATCGAGCCGCGAGCTCGACCTCGGCGACGTGCCGTTCGAATGCGGGTACATGCTTCAGGCCCATACCGACGGGGACTGCTACGTCTTCTTCCCGGACGCGAACGTTCTCGCGTGCGGCGGCGTGATCGCCGGCGACCGCTGGCCCCTGATCGACTGGTGGACCGGCGGCTGGTTCGGCGGCCTCGTCGAGGGCATCGAGACGCTGCTCCAGATCGCGAAAGACGACACGATCATCGTGCCGTCCGAAGGGCCGGTGTTGCGCCGCACGGACCTCGTAGCGCAGCGCGACATGTACGCCCAGCTCTTCGTGCGCTTCCGCGACGAGCTGCTTTTCAAGGGGCTGAGCCCGGCCGAAGCGGTCGCGGCGCAGCCGACACGTGACTATCATCCCGAGTGGCCGCAGCGGGACGAGTTCGTGACTCTCGCGTTTCAGAGCCTGTGGGGCTTCTATGCACCGGACGTATAGACAAGGAGTCGCCGTCCTCATCGGCTCTCTCGCCCTTGCCGCCTGCTCCCGGGGCCCGGGATCGGTGGCCGAGCAGTGGGGCCTCGTCGAAACCTACTGCGTCGACTGCCACAATTCGATCGACCGCACCGGCGGCCTCGTCCTCGAGGAGATGAGCCCCGAGAACGTCGGCGCCGATGCCGCCGTCTGGGAGAAAGTCCTGCGCAAGTTCCGCGGCAACTTGATGCCGCCGCCGGACCGCCCGCAGCCGTCTCCCGAGCAAAAGGCCGCCTTCGTCGCCGCGCTCGAGCATCGGCTCGCCGAGGAGGCCGAAGCCTCCGGGCCCCACCCGGGCTTCGTCGGCCTGCGTCGTTTGAACCGCACCGAATACGAGAATGCCGTGCGGGATCTCCTCGGCGTCGACGTCGATGCCACGGAGCTCCTTCCGCCCGACAACAAGAAGAGCGGCTTCGACAACAACGCTTCGGTCCTGACGATCTCGCCGACGTTCATGGAGCAGTACGTCGCAGCCGCTCGCACGGTCGCGATCGAAGCCGTCGGCAATCCGGATGCGCCGCCCGGCAGCACGACTTACGTCAACGACGGCGACGCGGGATCCTACAAGCGTCACATCGAAGGGCTGCCGCTCGGCACGCGCGGCGGGCTGGCGGTAATGCACGACTTCCCCGCCGACGGCGAGTACGTCATCAACGTCGCGGACATGGCCCAGGCGCTCTGGGTCTACAACATGGAGTTCGAGAACACGGTGCTCGTCACGCTCGACGGGCGAGAGGTCTACCGCACGACGATCGGCGGCGAGGAGGACCAGAAGGCGATCGACCAGCACGGCCAATCGGCCGTCGACCGCATCAATCAACGCCTGAAGAACATCCGCTTCGAGGCCACGGCGGGTCCGCATCAGGTCGGCGTCACGTTCCTCGCGCGCACCTTCGCGGAATCCGACGATCGGCTTCAGCTCGCGGCGCCCGGCGGCGGCCAGGACCGCATCCTGCGCGTGAGCTCGTTCGAGCTCCAGGGCCCGTTCCATCCGAGCGGCGTGAGCGAGACGCCGTCCCGCCGCAAGATCTTCAGCTGCCATGTCGGTCCCGATGCGGGCGCCGAGACGGCGGAGAGCTGTGCGCGCGAGATTCTCGGGCGGCTCGCCCGGCTCGCGTACCGCCGCCCGGTCGGCAAGCACGACCTCGACAAGCTGCTCGCGTTCTATCGCGGCGGCGCCGCGTCGGGCGGCTTCGAGACGGGCATCCGCAAAGCCGTTACCGCGATTCTCGCGAGCCCGGATTTCCTGTTCCGCTTCGCGTCTCCGTCCGAGGATCTGCCTCCGGGCTCGATCTACGAGCTGTCGGATCTCGAGCTCGCGTCGCGTCTCTCGTTCTTCCTCTGGAGCAGCATCCCCGACGACGAGCTTCTCCGCGTCGCCGAGCAAGGGCGGCTCGGCGAGCCCGAGGTCCTCGACGCGCAGATCGAGCGCATGCTCGCCGACGAGCGCGCCCGTTCGCTCGTCACGAGCTTCGCGTTCCAGTGGCTCGACGTGGACAAGCTCGACGACGTCGTGCCGGACCGCGGCATCTTCCCGCAGGCCACGCCCGATCCCCGCGAAGCCTACAAGCACGAGCTCGAGCTCTTCCTCGCGAGCATCCTGCTCGAGGACCGGAGCGTCCTCGACCTGATGACGGCGGATCACACCTTCGTCAACGAGACGATCGCGCATCTCTACGGGCTGCCCGCGGTGCGCGGCGATCAGTTCCGCCGCGTCGAGCTCGAGAGCTCGGCGCGTTTCGGCCTGCTCGGCAAGGGCGCGATCCTGATGGCGACGTCGTATCCGAATCGCACGGCCCCCGTGATTCGGGGCAAGTGGATCCTCGAGAACCTGATCGGCTCGCCGCCGTCCCCGCCGCCGCCCGGCGTCGACACGGATCTCGTCGAGGACACAGGCCCCGAGCCGCGCACGGTCCGCGAGCGGCTCGAGCAGCATCGTGCGGACGCGGTCTGCGCTTCCTGCCATGCGGTCATGGACCCGCTCGGCTTGACGCTCGAGAACTTCGACGCGATCGGCGAATGGCAGGACTACGACAAGCGCGCCCGCGAGCCGATCGACGCGAGCGGGAAGCTGATCGGCGGCAAGGAGATCGTGGGGCCGGACGAGCTGCGCCGGGCGCTCCTCGAAGATCCGGAGCGAATCGTTTGGACCATCACCGAGGAGCTGATGACCTACGCGCTCGGCCGCTCGCTCGAGTACTACGACATGCCGACGGTGCGCCGGATCGTCGACGACGCGGCGCGCGACCGCTACCGCTTTTCGGCATTGGTCCGCGGCATCGTGAAGAGCGATGCGTTCAGGATGCTGGAGGTGCCGCCCGCGGCCGAAACCGTCGCCGACGAGGCCGGCGAGCCCGAACGCTCGGCGATCTGACGCGCCCGATTTTCCCGGCCAGGACCGAGGCCGCGTCGCGATCGCCCCTCGGCCCGCGCTACTTCTCCTCGGTCTGCTGCATGAACGCCATCGGGAGGGCCACGCTTGCGGGGGCGGATTCCGCGTCGAGCGAGCCCTCCTCGGCCGGCGTCGCTTCCGAGAGCACGGTCCCGGCCGTGCCGTCCGGCGACGACAGCGCTTCGAGCGTATGCCGCGCGAAGCCGTACCCCGCCTCGCTGAAGTAGTTGTAGCTCGCATCGCAGCCCGCCTCGAGCAGCGGCGCGAGCTCGTCCGGATACACATGCGTCGCGCTGATCATTCCTTCGAACCCGCGCCGCCGAAGCTCCCGGATCGAGCGCAGCTTCGCTTCGAGATCGGGCATCGCGAGCATGATGAGCTGCAGGCGGTCCACTTTCAGCCGCAGCCAGAAGTTCGGATCCTCGGCGTCGGCGTAGGCGACCCGCCGCCCCTCGCGCCGATGACGCTCGAGCTTGCCGGTATCGCTGTCGACGCCGACGACGTGCTTCCCCTGCGCCCGCAGATAGTCGAACGCACCGGTGCCGACGCGGCCCATCCCGACGACGAGGATCTCGGCGCTGCCGAACGTGATCGGCTCGTCGTCCGGGTGCCGCTTGTCGCGCTCGAGGCAGTCCAGCCACCGGCGGGTCAGGGCGTAGAGCGCATGAGCGCGCGCGTTCAGCGGCGCGGCGACCGCGAACGAGAGCGCCACGGCGATACCCGCGGCGGTGAGCCAGCGCTGATCGAGCATGCCGTTGTCCACGGCGAGCTGAGTGACGATCAGCCCGAACTCGCTGAACGTCGAAAGACTCAATGCGGTCAACAAGCTGGTGCGCGCACGCAGGCCGAGGAGCAGCAGCAGGAAGAAGAACACGCCGGCTTTCAACGGCATCAGCACGAGCAGCAGGGCCGCCGACTCGGCGACCACCCACGTCGGCGTCCCGCTCATCCCGATGGACAGGAAGAAGCCGATCAGCAACAGCTCCTTCAGGCTCCACAGCGCTCCACTCAGCTCGTGCGCACGCGGATGGTTTGCGAGCATCATCCCGAGCACGAGCGCGCCGAGCTCCGGGCTCAGCCCGAGCCGCTCGAAGCCCTCTCCGCCGACGGCCAGCGCGAGCGCCGCGCCGAGCAGCACGAACAGCTCGCCGTGACCGACGACCGTGAGCAGGCGGGCGATCAGCGGCCGCGCGAACGGCAGAGCCAGCAACAGCAGCGCGTAAGGCGACGGCCTCTCCCCGTTCAGCAGCGCGAGCAGGGCGACGGCCGCAATGTCCTGCACGATCAGAATGCCGATCGCCACGCGCCCGTGCACGGCGCGCAGCTCCTCCCGGTCCTCGAGCACTTTGGCCGCGAATACCGTGCTCGAGAAGTTGAGCGCTACGGCGAGCGCGATCGTGAGCATCACCGGCAAGCCGCCGGCGATGGCCACCGGGACCGCGACGACGGCCGAGACGATCACCAGATGCGCAACCGCGGTGCCCCACACCTCGTAGCGCATCAGCGTCTTGAGACGCAGCTTCAGGCCGACGGCGAAAAGGAGCAGCAGCACGCCGGCGTGCGCCACTTGCTCGAGCGCGGGCGTCGTCTCCATGCCGAGCGCTCCCAGCACGAAGCCGCACACCAGAAAGCCGACCAGCGGCGGCAGCCCCGTGCGCCAGGCCAGGAGGCCGAGAACCAAGGCGGCCGCAATCCAACTGCCTGCCATGACGAGTCCGTTTGAAAGCGAGATGAAGCCGTCATTATGCAAGACGCTGCCCCCTCCATGCGAAGAGATGCTGCCGGGCGCGGAAACGAGGCGGCCGAGGCGCCCAGGCTTGGTACAATCGGGCGAAGCGCTCTCGGCAGCTCGCCGCCTCCGGCCAGCAGCGCGCATCGTGCGAAGCCGGCGGGCAGCCGTGCGGAAGCCCTCGGCCCCACGAGGAGGAGATGCGATGAATCAGCTACTGTGCGTATTGCTCGCCGCCGCAGCGGCGGTCGCTGCACCGCTTGCGGCCCAGCCCGCCGAGGAAGGCTCGGAGGACACCGCGGTCGCCACGTTCGCCGGCGGCTGCTTCTGGTGCGTGGAAGAGGCGTTCGACAAGGTCGAGGGCGTCCTCTCGACCACGTCGGGCTACACCGGCGGCCACGTGCCGCATCCAAGCTACGAGCAGGTCTCGGCAGGCAACACGGGGCACGCCGAATCGGTGCGGGTCGAGTACGATCCCGATGTCGTGACCTACGAGGAGCTGCTCGATGCCTTCTGGCACAACATCGATCCGCTCGACGCGGGCGGGCAGTTCTGCGACCGGGGCGACCAGTACCGCAGCGCGATCTTCTATCACAACGAGCGCCAGCGCGAGCTCGCCGAGCGCTCGAAGCGCGAGCTCGAGGAAAGCGGCGTGCTGCCGGGCAAGATCGTCACGGAGATCGTTCCCGCGACGGAGTTCTACCCGGCCGAGGGCTATCACCAGGATTACTACAAGCACAACGCGCTGAGATACAGGTTCTACAAGTACACGTGCGGCCGCCCGGATCGGCTCGAAGAGCTGTGGGGCGGGAAGTAGACGGCTCGGCGCGGATCAGCGTTCTCAAGACGGTGCAGCTCGCCGTTGCCGTCGGCGTGCTCGTTCTTTTTTGGCTGATCTATCCGGGCACCCTGCTGCTGATCACCGGCGCCGTCGGCCTGTGCTACCTGATCGCTTCGATCGCCGCGATATGGGACAAGGCGGTGGCGGTCTGGATCGCATTCGTGCTGACCGTGCTGACCTTCGCGTTTTCGACCTGGGGCGTTTACCGCTATCTGGACAACGGCTTCGATTACCTGGCCGGTCATTTCGAGGGCCGCGACGGCATTTACTGGCCCGCGTATCTCTTCCTGCTCGTCGCGCTCGGCTCGATCGTCGTCATCGTGCTGCACGTTTCGTCGTGGCGCTGGATGGGGCGGCCGCGGGAGCGCGGCGCCGGTTGAGGCCGGCGCGCCGGGCGCGCGCCGCCGTCAGCGCCCTCGCCCCCCGTCAGCCCGGCGTCTTGTATCGCTCATAAAGCTGGCGTGCAATCTTCACGCTCAGCCACCCGAGCGCGAACGCAAGCACATAAGCAATAAGTTCCATCTGTCGATTTGCCCCCCATGGTGTACGACGCGCTCGAACGAGCGTTTGCTCGTCCGCCGCGCGCGATCTCACGATTCGGCAAGTCGCGGCGAGCGCCGCCGTCGTCGCTGAGCGGCATGCTCGCGCCGTCGAGATTGCGCGGCGGCTCGCTGCGCATTGTAGGCGACTGGGAGAAGGGATCCATGAGCGCGTTCGCACAACGGCGATTCACGCGGCGCCGAGGCGCGGGAACACGAGACGCGGACCTACACCCTGAGGTAGGCTCTGTCGGCATGCATACGGTCAAGTCCCGCGGTATCCGCCGGATCGCGTACAACGCGGAAGAACGTACGCTCGACGTCGAGTTTTCCTCGTCGAAGCTGTACCGTTACTTGGATGTTCCGCCGGCGGCCTACGAATGGCTGTCGCGCGCGAAGTCGAAGGGCCGCTTCATCAACCGGCTGATCAAGGATAAATATCGCTGCGAGCGAGTCGACGGACCGGCTGCCGGCGCCGAGGAGCCGGACTTGCTCGACACGCTGCGAAAGTCTCTGGAGCGCCCGAAGGGCGAAAGCTAGCGAGGGTCTGCGCAGTCGGCCGAGCCGGCTCGATCACGGGACGGCGCCGCGTGCGTGCGCTGCATTTGACGGCACCGGGAAGCGACCGTCAGGAGCGCATGACGGTGATCGTGAGCGCGGGTAAGGTGCGCGCGGGCGGCCGTTCGAAGGCCTCAGCTCTTCCGCGACGTCTTCGCGAAGAACGACGCCGGCACGCTGTGGACGTCGCGGCTCTTGCACTTCGGGCACTCGGGCTTCGACTGTCCGTGCTCCGACATGCGTTCCGTCCGCTCGAACGCTTCGCCGCACTTCGCACAGCGATAGACGTAATCGGGCATCTTCGTCCCCTCCCGTCCTGACTCGGGTCACCCGATACTCGGGGCGCCCTTTCGATCATCATGGTCGTATCGGCGACGAGCGCGCTCGAACGAAGGGCGAGCAATCTCGCCGCCGACACTGACGTCCAACGGAGCGGGAGCAAGTTGCGTGCCATGGAGGCATGAGATCGAGTCCGCGTGCCGATCCGCGACCGGATCGACGACGCGCGCACGAGGGTCCTCCGTCCCGCCGCCCCGCACGCTTCCCAGGAACCACCTTCTGAATATTAAACATAAATTAATTATTGACGCACGATAAAAAATGGCTGTTTAATAGACCATCGCTAGTCGTTCCACGCCACAGGGAGCCAATCCGGTGACGACGCAACGCACCGACAAGCTGGAGAGGGTCGCCCGCTACAGCCGCTCGCTCCGGCAGCTCTTTCAGCTTCTGCTGGGCGCGACGGCCATTGCGCTGCTCGTGGGCACGCTGCTGATCGCCACGGGCACGGACCCGTACGACACGAGCGTCACCGTGGGCGGCGCGATCTACGTCGGAGACGTCATTCCCGCCGTGCTCCGGTCGATGGCCGTCGTGGGTTTCATCCTGAGCACCGGGATACTGCTGAAGGTGCTTTTCCACCTCGTCAAGCTGTTCGGGCTCTATGCACAAGGCAAGATCTTCAGCGCGGACAACGTTTACCAGATCCGTCAGATCGGCATCGCCGTCATGCTCATCCCCACCCTCTGGACGCTGGGCCTGATCGCGGTTTTGCTGGTCCCCGGCCATGGCATCGCGAGCCGGATCCGGATCGACGAGGCGCCGTTCACGGAGCTCGTCGTCGGAATCATCATCATCGTCGTCTCCTGGATCATGGACGTCGGCCGAGAGCTCCGCGAGGAGCAGGACCTCGTCGTCTAGCGGGGCCGTCGAAGTGGCCATCATCGTCAATCTCGACGTCATGCTCGCGAAGCGCAAATTGCGCTCCAGCACCGTCGCGGAGCAAGTGGGCATCACGCCCCAGAATCTTTCGATCCTGAAGACCGGCAAGGCCAAAGCCATCCGCTTCAGCACGTTGGAAAGGCTTTGCGCGATTCTGGACTGCCAGCCGGGAGATCTTCTCGTGTACGAGCCGGATGCGAAACAGCCGGCAGCGGAGCGCGCCGAAAAAGGTGTCTGACACCATTTCCGAAAAAGGTGTCTGACACCATTTTTTAGCCGCCTTCCCGCAGCGCGTCCGTCGGCGCCACTCGGAGCGCCCGCCGGCCGGTCCCGCAGCTGCCAATCCGCAGACGCCCAGCATGACGAGCGCCGCGAGCGGCAGGACGCCGGGTACCTCTCGCCCCCCGAGCTCCTCGATCGGTATCACGACGCCGAGCAGGTGAGCCATGGCGGAACGAGCAGCAGCGTGAAGAGGAGCATTCGGCCCGGAAGGTCCCCGACGCGCGGCGAGCCCACTCGCGCAGCGTCTCGAGAGACTTCATGGGCTGCCCCGCGCTCGGCCGGCGCGTTCGCCGGCGCCCGCTCCGGCACCGGCCCCTCTCACGTCGGCTCACCGAACAGCGTCTGCATGATCGCCACCATTTGCTCCCAGGACTTCTTCTCGGCTGCGAGATGCCGGCGCCCTGCCGCCGTGATCGAGTAAAAGCGCGCCTGCCGGTTGTTCTCCGTGGTACCCCAATTCGCGCGAATGAGGCCGCGCTGCTCGAGGCGCATCAGCCCGGGATAGAGTGTGCCCATGTTGGGCAGGAGCGCGCCGCCCGATGCCTGCTCGAGCCGCGCGGCGATCGCATAGCCGTGCATCGGCCCCATCGCCGCCAACGATTGCAGGATCATGAGATCGAGCGTGCCGCGGAGGAACTGTGCCCTGGCCGGTTCTTTATTAGACATACCAATAGAGAATAGCACGTTCCATTTTAGTTTCAAATGGAAGGATGGGCTGCGGAAGCGAGGAAGGACGGACGCGATCCGCGCCGCCCGGCGTTCGTGCAGCTCTTTACACGATCTCTCGGTGTACCGTAATATCTTCCACAAGAGAGGAACTCGAGATGAACAAGGAGGCACGGAATGTCTACCTCTTCCCTGGTCGTCGTCGCGCTGACGACGGCCTTGGGTCTGGCGTCGCTCGGCGGCGGGCTCTACGAGTTTCTGGTCGTCGATCCGTTCTGGCCGCGCCGCCCGGAGCTCATTCAGCCGCAGCGCGGCGGTATCTCGCGCAAGCGCTTCTGGATCCCCGCTCACACGGTGTTCGAACTCGCGCTGATCGTCTCGCTCGTGGTCACGTGGCGTGAGCCCGATGTGCGCGCGCCGCTGCTCGTGGCCCTCGCGAGCCATGCGGTCATGCGAATCTGGTCCGCGTTCGACTTCATCCCGAAAGCCCTCGCCTTCGAGCGCGCGGATCCGGCGAGCGTCGACCCCGCGGCGGCGCGCAGGTGGAGCCGGCGGAGCATCGGCCGGCTGCCGCTGGACCTCTTGACCTGCGGGGCATTGCTCACCGCGCTCGTATCCGCCGCGCGGCTCGGCTAGCTCGGGAGAAACGATGACTTCGAGGTCACGGCCTCGCCCACGCGAGGATCTTCTCGCGGAGCTGGCGAAGGCCGGGCGCGAGCACAGCGATGCGACGGTGCTGTTTCACGCGATCGTCGCGAGCCTCATGGAGCTTCACCCCACCGACTACAAGGTCCTCGGCCTGCTCGAGAGGTTCGGCGCGATGAGCGCGGGCGAGATCGCGCGGCAGTCCGGTCTCGCTACGGCTTCGGTCACCAACCTCATCGATCGGCTCGAGCGCAAGGGGTTTGCGCGGCGAATGCAGGACGACCGGGACCGCCGGCGCGTGCTGGTCGAGCCCGTCTTGGAGCACCTCCACGGCGCCCGCGACATGTTCGCCTCCACCCAGCGCTCCTTGCGCCGGCTCCTCGAGCACTACTCGGACCGCGAGCTCGCCGTCATCGCCGATTTCCTGACGCGCAACGCGCGGCGGCTCCGCGCCGAGACGAAGAAGCTCGATCGACGCTAGCGCGCGCGGACCTCGTCGGCGCCTAGCGCCCGGTGCAGGGCGTCGGGTTCCAGCCCCGGTCGTCCGGCAGCTTGCGCAGGTCGGTGCTGGTCATTGCCGGGCCGCGGAAATACCGCGGGTCCGTGACCCGCGTCGTGATCGTGAGGTAAATGTCGCCGTTCGGGAGCGTATGCAGGTCGTAGTACTCCGTCATCGTCGTGAGCTCGCTGTACGGAGCGCCGTTCTTGCGTATGTAGCCCGGTAGCAGATTGTCGGTCGTCACTTTCAAGCTGCCGCCCGTGCCGCCGGGCGCCGGTTGCCACTCCGCGAACGAACGGCCCTGACGCGTCGGTGCGCCCGCGGAAGTTTCCGTGAAGTGCAACAGGCGAGTCTGCTCGCCGTTGTCGGTGTCGATCCGCAGCGTCTGGTCGTCTTCCCAGCTGATGCGGAAGCGACCGGGCAGACGCATGATGGCCGGCGCGCCGTACGCCTTGCACGCATCGCCTGCCGCCTCGTCGGCTTCCGGATCCCAGGCTTCGCCGACATTTCGGCCGTCGGCGTTGAGCGGTATGCCGTCGAAGATACCGGGACTCGGTGTGACCATGCGGTATTTCCAGTCTTCGAAGACCACCGAGACCCAGTATCCGGTGAGATCGATCGGGGCCGATTCGCGGGCCGTTCCCGCGGTCTCGCCGGGCTGCGCCAGCGCGAGATTCGTGCTCGCGCCGATCGCTGCGACGAAGCCGAAGCCGAGCTTCACGACTGCCGACACGATCAGTCCACCACTTCGTCGGGATTCGTGCCCCATTTGAGCCCGTCGGCGGGGCGCTCCAGCGTCAGCATCAGGCTGCGAAACTCGCCCTGCGCGCGCGACGGCCGGGCGACCACGATGAGCTCGTCCCCGGTGCGCAGCGTATCGCGCGAGACGCCTTGTCGGACCAGCGAGCTCGGCGCGGCCCATTCGACGGCCCAGCGCTGCGTTTCACCGTCCTCACCCTTCACGACCAAGTGCAGATAGGAGTGCGGGCTGCGGTATTCGAAGCGCACGAGCCGGCCCTCGAGCCGCACGGTTCGGGATACGTCGTACGTGGCGGCATAGGAATGGTGGGCGTTCGCCTGCCCGCTCGAAAGCAGGCTCGAGGCGGCCAGGGTCAGCAAGGCAATGCTCGGTCGCATGACATCGTCCTCACGAATCGAATGTGGTCTCCCTGGCGCGGGCCCCTCGATCGAAGCGTCCCTGATTTCACGTCAGTTGCTGAGACTGCGGTAAACCGCTTCCACGAACATGGCCGTGGTCCAGTCGCCGCTGTCGGTGCCGTAACGTGCGTCGAAGTCGTACGTCGGCCGCGCGGCGAGCACTTCCTCCAGCGTCATCCCCTCGTCGATCAGCGCCTTTATGCGGTCGTGGATGATCTGCACCATGTTGCGATACGACGCCACGTCCGCCGTGTCGGAGAGCCTGCCTCTGCCGGGAATGATCCAGGTGCCGCCTTGAGAGCGGTACTCCGCCACGGCCAGGTCGAGGATGGCGTTGAGACCGTCGATGACGCCCTGGATGCTGCCGCCTCGGGACAGATCGAAGCGAGGGTATTCGACAGTGGAAAAGATGTCGCCGGCGGCGATGACCTCGGAATGGCGGAAGAAGACGATGATGTCGCCGTCGGTCGTCGCGGGCGTCGAGTAGGCGATCACGGGTTCGCCGTTGAAATAGGACGTCATCTTGTAGATGTCGCTGTAAAAGGACTCGGTCGGCCAGGCCTCGAAATTCGTCGACCACGGATCGTCTGCCGGCCCGGACATCGTGATCAGCGTGTTCTCGTGAGCGATGATCCTTGCGCCGCCGTCGCGCCCCATCCCTTCCGGCGCCAGCAAGGCGTTGCCGCCGACGTTGTGCGGCGCGGCGTTTGTGTTGATGATGTACCGCAACGGTCTGGGCGGGGCCGGCGAGCTGATCACGGTATTCATGTACGGGCTCGTGAAGCCGCTCGGGACGTTCGGGCATTCCAGGCCGAAACACCGATTCGGCGCCGGCGCGGCGGTTCGCGCCGCGAGCTCCGACAGCGTTTTCTTGAGCTTCTCGCCCATCTCGGCCGGTCCCGTGTTCACAAGCATCATGCCGTCCGGACCCACGGATACGGCGAGATTCCTGCCGTCGGCGATGACCATGTAGATATTGCCCTGCACGGGCATCACGTGAACCTGACCGTCCCGAGGGCTCTGGGCATCGATCTTCGCCCGAGCCGTGATCTCGGGGGCGGACACCGGCACTTCGAGCGCGTCGACCGTCGTCGATCCGTCGAGCACGCGCCGGTATTCCGGATAAATCGTCTTCGCGCCGCCGCGCACCGCATCGAACGGCACCCACGGCTCGTTCGGCAGCCAGTCGTGGACCAGCAAGTCCTGGCCCGGCAGCAGATGCGGGACGAAATGAGGATTCGTCCCGCCGGACTCGGCGAACGTGCCGGCATTGCAGAGCTCCAGATTGACCCGGCTGTCCGGAGCGTAGAGATAGATCGTCGACAGCACCATCGGCTCTTCCAGGTAGACGGGGTCGTCCGTTACTTGGACGATGGTGAGCATGTCGTCATGCCGCGTGAGGTATTCGGTCATCGTCAGCATGTCGCTGGTCTGCGGGCCGCCGCGCCTCAGAAACCCGTCCTTCAGGTGCGTCGTCCTGATCACGAGCGTGTTACCGACCCACTCTCCGGTCGAAAAGCCGCTCCAGCTGTGCGGCGCCCAAGGCGGCGGATGGGGGCGGCCGTCCATGAACACCGGTCGGTCCAGCGAACGCCAGAACTGGAAGTGATAGGCCCGGACCTCGCGCGTCAACGGGTCGAGCTCGCTCAAGATGCGCGCGCCGCCGAGCCCTCGCCACTGATGCGGAGCGGAATGCGGGCGGCACTGATATTCCGGCGTGCCCCAGATCGATTCGGCCGTCGTGTCGGAGCGCATGCGGCCTGCATCGTTGAACGGAATCCCGAGGTAATCCTGAGGGTTCGGCTGGAGGCTGCCCACCGCGCCCCGATCCTCGCTGCCCTCGAGCTGCCATTCCCCGACGATATCGGGCGGCGTTGCCGTGCGGCCGACCAGGGGCTGGGCCTGCGCCGCGGACGTTGCGGAGCCTGCAAGCAGCAGCAGCGTATGGGCCCACACGCCGCTGCGCGCGCCATGGATCATCGAATCCCCCCTCGTGCAAATGCGCCGTTTCGTTGCCCGAGGCGCTTATCGGCCTATCTTAGACGAGCTTTTCGGCCTCGTCAGCGAGCGAGGAGGATCCCGATCGCGGCGAGCCGCCGCTCGGCGCGGCGCGCCTTCAGTGCGGGAGGTGGTCGAGTCCGTCCGGCAGCTCCATGATCTCGAGCACGTTGCCCTGCGGGTCGACCATCGTCGCGATCTTGATCGGCGTGCCGCCGATCGGGACCGAAACCACGTCGCCATTCACCGTGGCGCCGGCGGCCTTCGCGGCCGCCACTGCGGCGGCGATGTCCGAAACGCGAAAGATCGCGTGCGCGATCTCGCCTGGCTTCGCGCCGGCTTCGCGTCGAGCGACGAGAAATTCCGGCGACGAGCCGGCCTTCGCCGCGGCGACGGTGTCGCCGTAGCGCATGATGATCTCGGTCGGCGGGTCCCCGACGTGGTCGATCTCCTTCAACCCGAAGGCGGTTTCGTAGAACTTCGCGAGCGCGGGGACATCGTCGGCGCCGAGCCGCACCGCGAGCACCGTGGTGTCCGCGTGAGCCGCACCGAGCCAAATCGCCGCAGTGAGCCCCAGGACCGCCGTCATCGTTCGTTGCATGGTTGTTCTCCGTTGTTCTCCGTTGTTCTCGGACAGTGTCACGCGACTACGCGGACCGCGCCAACGCCTTGCGCTGCTCCCTCGCGGCGCGACGATATTGCGCAGGCGGCTTGCCGAAGCGGCGCTTGAACGCCCGGTTGAAGGCGGCCTCGGACTCGTAGCCGACCTCGGTCGCGATCTGCAGCACGCTGCGGCTCGTCGTGCGCAACGCTTCCGCGCCCAGCTCGAGCCGCCAATCCGCGAGATACGCCATCGGCGACTGGCCGAGATAGCGCGCGAACCGTTCCGTCAACGCGGACCGAGAGATGGCGGCTTCCTGGGCCAGCTCGTCGAGCGTCCATGCGTGCGAGGGCCGGCGATGGAGCGCCGCGAGGCTCCGTCCAACGGCCGGGTCGAGCGCGCCCGCGAGCCAGCCGCTGCGGCCCGGCGAAACCTGCACGACGTACCGCTGAAGCGCCTCGGCGAACAGCACCTCCGCGAGCCGCGCGAGGATCACGTCACTGCCCGGCGCCGCGGCCGCCGCCCGCTCGACGGCATGCACGATCGAGTTCTCGAGCCATTCGCCCGCGCGGTCGTTGCGAAGATGCACGCGCACGACGCGCGGCAATCCGGCGAGCACGGGCCGAATGAGCGCGGCTTCGCACGCGAGGTAGCCGCAAACGAGGTGCGTCTCCTCTCCCCCGCCGCCGAAACGCGACCGGATCGTGTCGCCGGTGAGCAGCGCCGGCAGAGTGACGGAGGCATCGACGAGCTCGGCGTCCGAGCCGTTGCCCATCTCGTGCTCGTCCCCGTGCGGAATCATGAACAGATCGCCCGCGGAAAACGGCGTGGTCTCGTCGTCGACTCGGACGTAGCCCGAGCCGAGCGTCGCGAGATGGAACTCGATCACATGGCTCGCGTTCGGGGCCACGTATCGCCCGAGCTTGTGGCCCGGCGGCGCGAGCACCCGCCAGGGCTTCGAGCACTCGGCGACGTAGAACATGGCGCCGGAAAGCTTCACGGCGCGGAGCAGCTCGGAGAGGGCGTCCATGGCTCGCGTCCGTCTCTGTCGGTGGATGCGCCAAGTCTCGCGGCCGATCGATCGGCACGCGCCGCGCGGCCGACCGAGCAAACGCCGCGCCGCACGGCAAAGCTCACGCGCTGATAGTGCACGGACACTCCGTGCGGCTGCAAGCCATCGGAACCCGCGCTCCCTCGCGCAGAAAGTCGCTCTCGCGCTCGGCGCGCAGGCGGGCGACGCGTGCCTGCGCTCGGTCTGATCCGCGCAGGCTTCACGCGGTTTCGGCGTGTGCTCGAAACGCCGTTCGACTTGATCTTCGAGGCGCGGCCGTGAGAGCCTGAGCGCGCCAGGCCCACGGCCGAGGGGAGCGCGTCGTGACGAACAGGCGGGAATTCCTATGCACCGCGGCGGCATTGTCCGCCACGCCTCTTGCGGGCCGAGCGGCGTTCGCCGAGGGACGCGAGCTGGCGGCGCTCGAGGCCGTCGTCTACGACTCGCGCCACCCGGAAGCCCGCGAGTTCGGCGCGCGCGCCGCGCTCCTCGGTGCGCCGCTCCGCGCGATCGAAGGCGACGTCACGGATCTCTGGCAGCACGAGCTGCTCGCGCGCTGGAAGGCCGGTCCCCGCGCCGTCGCGGGCCTCACCGAGCGGCCCGCGCTGTTCGTGCTCGAGCGCCTCGCCTGGGAGCACGGTCTTCGCGTGGTCTTCGAAGCCGAGCACGAGCCGAACGGCAGCGGAGCCGCGGCGCACCGGGTCCTCCGCACCGCGGCTCCCGACCTCGCGCACGAGCTCGCGGCCGCGGGGCGGGGCTGGACGGCCGTGCTCGCCGAAGCGGTCGTCGCCGGCCCGCGCACGCGGGGGCACGACTTCCGTTCGTCGCAGGCCGCCCTCACCGCCTATCCCGGCGAGCCGACGACGCTCTGCTCTTGGGTCATCGCGCCGCGAGCAGAAACGAAGATCTGACAAGGCCGCCCGCCCCTGCATCGGCCAGCGAACGAGCGACGGCGCGTCGCGAACGAGAGCATACGGACGTGACGCATACCCCTGCCGCGTCGCTATTCCGGCCCATCGGAATCGTTCTGGAACAGCACTCCGAGATCGAGGCTGCCGTGGCTCTCCGGCTGCTGCACGTCCCCTTCCCCTGTTCCGGGATTCAGATTCGAAGCCGTGTCCTCGGGCGGGAAGATGATCAAGGTTTCGAGGAAATCCACGATCTTCGCCTGATCGTCGTCGCTGAGCGCGAGATAGGCATCGGTGACGGCCGCGGCCTCGCCCCGATGCCTGCGGATGACGGCATCGAGAGTCACGCTGCGTCCGTCGTGACCGTATGGAGCCGTGTTGCCCACGCCCCACAAGGGCTCGGTAACGTGGGCCTCGATGCGTGAACCGTCGTAGTCTCTCTCGACGAAGTACGGGCCGAGATCGTGACGCTTCAAGTCGGTGAACACGTTCTCGACGACGAACTCTTGCAGAGCAGGCACCATTTGCGGGTAAGGCTCCCCGTCGTCCTCCTCCACCATCAGCGGATAGACCTCCGCAAACAGCTCGTTGAAGAAGCCGCGGGAAGGATCATAGGTCGTCACCACGTCGGCGATACGCCGGTCGCGCTCGATCGTCAGATTCTGGACGTGGCAGGACGTACATCCGATGCTCTTCATGAGCTCGAGCCCTTGTTCGGCTCGCGCCGTGCTCCGGTAGCGCGCCGGTTTGAAGTAGTTCAAGAAGTAGAACTCGAGATAGTCCACCAGAGCGGGATCCACTTCCCCGGAAACGCCGTCCGCATCGGGGTCTTCGATACGATCGCAGCTCGGCGGCCGGTTGAAGGTGTCCGTTGCCGGATCGAAGACGAATCCGGCCGGGCTTTCGCGCGCTTGGGGCTCGTCCGGATCGGTCGCGTCACACAGGATCGGGTCCCACACTTGAAGCCCCATCTCGTCGTTGAACGCGCCGATCACGAACTCCCGAATCGACGCCGAGCGGCCTTCGGCAAAGAAGGGGCGGACTCGCAGATCGGCGCTGACGCCTTCCACCTTGGATGTGTCGACGCGGCCGTTCGGGAACGCGGTGATCGCACCGAAGTCGACGCCCTTGCTGACGAGCTCCCGCCTGACGGGGGCACGTCGTTTGCCTGCGGCCGCGGCCAGGGCGTCGTCGCGAATCGCGCGTAAATCCGCGGTCATCTCGTCGGCCAGCATCTCGATGAGCCCGAGTCCGAAAAGGTGCGGCGCGTCACGGCTGTCCGGAAACGTGGCGACGTCGCCGCCGTTTCCGGCGGCACCCCTCGGCCGTCCGTGGCATGCCGCGCAACTGTCCGCCAGTCCCGCGCCGAGCGCGCGCGTCGCCGTCACGTCGCCTTCGGAAGTAAAGCTGACGCGCGGGCCCAGGCCCTCGCTTGCAGTGAACTTGCGCTGAAAAACTTGCCGTCCTCTGCGAATAGCGCGCGCGGGATCGCGCTTGATCAGGTAGATCGACGAGCCCGGGGTCACGACGCCGCCTTGACCGGGGCCGATTTGGTCCCGCAGCGGCCTCGAAATGCAGCCGCCGGGCGCGTCGATCAGCAGTCCCTGGTCGATTTGCTGGCACTCCGCGAGCTGCGCGCTGCCTGTCCGCGGGGCCAATACCAATAGAAAGATAGTCGTGCCTACAAGAGCATATATGCTTGGGCGAGCGAATCGCGTGATCATCAGGAACCCCCTGTTTCAAGCGGACTGGGGCAAACGCGCGGCACGGCAATGTGCCGGCGCAGTGGGGGGTATCGGATTCCGCCTCGATGTTCGTGCGCGCGCAGGGCTTCATGCCGACCCTCGTACCCGTGCGCGGCGCGCGAGTTTCGAGCCGAAGCTACGCGCGTGCTTCGACGCCTGCAACGTGTCTCTCCGCGGAGACGCAGGATGGACCGCTTCCGGTCGTCGACCTCGATCCCTGCTTACGGCCCGGGGCAGCGATTCGGATACGGCAGCGCCTGCGAGCGTCGAGCGCCCCGAAGGGCTCCTCGCCGGCGCGCGCGCTCGTCGAGGGCCGCCGGCTTGCGCGCGCTCACGACCATCAATCCCCACAGCACGCCGATCCGCCGCCGCTCGATCACGATCTCCTCGAAGCCCACGCTCCGCAGCAGACGCTCGCAATCGCCGCTGCGGAGCATCGTGAAATTCGCCTTTCCGCGCATTCGCATCACGCGATCGAGCGCCCGCATCGTGAGGAAGTCGCGGCACCAGTCGGTGATCGACAAAGCGCCCCCCGGTGCGATCACGCGATACAGCTCGGCGGCCGCGGCGTCGAGATCGGCGAAGTAATGCATCGCGCTCGTCGAGACGAGCAGATCGAAGCAAGCGTCCGGGAACGGTAGCGCCTCGGCTCGCGCGGCGACGAGCGCCGCGCGCCCGATCGCACGGGACCGCGCTGCCGTGAGCATCGCGAGGCTCGGGTCCGCCCCGAGCAGCGTCGCGGACGGGAAGCGGGCCGAGAGCCGCGCGAGCAGCGCTCCGGTGCCGCAGCCGACGTCGAGGATCCGCTCGAAGCGGTGCTCGGGCGGCAGCCGGCTCAGCGTCAAGCCGATCGAGGCGGCGATGTACGACGCCCAGCGCTCGTCGTATGTCGCCGCGAGCCGGGCGTATTCCTCGTCCACCGACTGCTCGCGTGTGCGTGATCGCGTCGAGCGGGACATTCGGCTCGAGTTTACAGGGCTTCGCTCGCCCACCGGCGACCGCCGGTCACGGCCGTTTCGCTCGTCGGATTGCGGTCGGCGGCACCACGCGATCCGCAAATCGACCTACCCGTAGCGCAACGCGGCGCTCGGCTCGCGTCGAACGACGCCGCGCACGGAGACGTAGATCGAAAGCAGCACCGTCGCCGAGACGACGACAACGACGCCCGCCGCCATCGCGGCGAGCGTGGCCCCGCAGATGGAGAAGCCTTGCAGGACGACGGTCAGCACGGCGGCCGACAGCAGTGCGCTCGCCCCGAGGCCGACCGCGAGCTGCCTGCTGCCTTGCCGCATGAAGATCGCGACGACATTGCCGTTGCTCGCGCCGAGCGCGCGCCGCAACCCGACCTCGCGGGTGCGCAGCACGACGGCGTTGCTGCTCATCCCGTAGATGCCGGTGATCGCGAGCAGGATCGCGAAAGCGCCGCAGGCGGCGAAGAGCTTCGTGATCGTTCTCGCGAACAGCGTCATCCGGTCCAGAGCGAACGCATAGCTCGTGATGCTCGGCGGAATCGCCGGATCGACTCGCGCGAGCGCCTCGTACATCGCGCTCCGCGCCGCGGCCTCGTCTCCGGCATGCCGGACGATCATGCCGGCGACGGGCAGAACGAGCTGCGGCAGCGGAACGTAGACCGCCGAGCTGCCGACCGGCACCATGCCGAGCGGGTCATAGCGCACGTCACCGACGACGCCGACGATGACACGCTGCTCGGGCGGGCCGTCGCCGAACGAGACCTCGATGCTTCGTCCGAGCGCAGAGGCATTCGGCCATGAGTTTCGGCGAGCGTCTCGCTGACGATCGCGGTCTTCACGCCGGTTGCGCTGTCGCGGCTGTCGAACGCGCGGCCCTCGATCAGCGCCGGTCCGATCGGCGCCGGTGAGTCGGACAGGACGACGAGCCAGGCCGCCGGTCGATCCTCGAGCGTCGCGTACTCGGCGCCGGCGAGGGCGAACCGCGCGATGCCCGCTTGCTGCATTACTGCGGCCGCCCCGATCCCCGGAGTCGCGCGCAGCTCCGCGAGCAGGCGCTGCTGGAACGCCAACCGCTCCGCGGCCGTGCCGTAGCGGTCGGCGGGCAGCTCGACGTCCATCATGTAGAGATCGGCGATGTCCATGCCGATGTCGAACCGCGCGGCGCGGTGAGCGATGACGGTGGCCGCGCTGCCGACGAGCATCACCGCGGAAATCAGCGCGATCTGGACCGTGACGAGCGCGCGGGAGATGCGCCCGGTTCCGAGCCCGCCGCCTCCGCGGCTACCGTCCTTCAGAAGCGCGTTCGCATCGGCACGGCTGACGCTGTAGGCCGGCAACACCGAGACCACGAGGACGGTCCCGAGGAGGAGCAGCACGGCGGCCGCGACGGCTTCGCGATCGAGGCCCCACGTCCACCAGAACGGCAGATCGTCGCCGAGCAGCGCTTTCATGAAACCGTCCGACGCCTCGAGAGCGCGCGCGGCGAACGAGACCGCGAGCAATCCGCCGAGGGCGCAGAGAACGACGTTCTCGAGCGTCGTCTGAACGATCAGCCGCAAGCGCGGCGCACCGAGCGCGACACGGAGCCCGATCTCGTTGAGCCGCGCATTGGTGCGCGCGAGCAGCAGATTGCCGACGTTGACCGCGGCGAGCAACAGAATCGACAGCGCGAGCAGATTGAGGACGCCGAAGATCACCGTGCCGAGGATGCCCCATTGCTCCTCCTGGAACGTCAGGACCGAAACGGCGCCGAGATCCCGGTCGTCGGCCTCCGGGCGCTGCTGCCGGACCCGCTGGAGCAGCGATCGAAGCTCGGCCTCCGCGGACTCCGCCGAGACGCCGGGACGAAGCCGCGCATAGGCGGCGAGCGCGTTTCCGGTGTAATCGGCCGGATCGAGGTCTTGCGGACCGAGCGGGAGCCACATTCCCGTATTGATGGGAAAGGCATAGCCTTCCGGCATCACGCCGACGACACGCGTCGGCCGTCCGTCGACCCTGACGAGCTGCCCCACGATGCCCGAATCGCCTGCGAACACGGATTGCCAGGTGCCGTAGCTCAGCACGGCAACGGGCTCTGCTGCGGCAGAGCTGTCCTCGGCGACGAATCCGCGCCCGAGCAAGGGCGGCGTGCGAGTGAACTCGAAGACGGCCCAATCGGCCTCCGTGGACCGGACCGTATGGCTCGAGCCCGGCTCGCCGACGAGCGAGCGGGACGTGCGGAAGGCGCCGAGCTCCGACAGGCTTGCGGCCTCTTCCCGAATCCGGGAGAGCTCGTAGGCGTCGAGCGGCTCGAAGCTCGGCCACTCGCCCGCGCCGACCCGCACGATCGAGTCGCCCTCCGGCAGCGGCAGGTCGCGGTACATCATCATATCGAGCGCCGCGAACGTGTAGATGCCGATGCCGAGGCCGCCGGAGAGCACCGCCACCGTCAACATCGTGAACCACGGGCTCTTGCACAAGAGCCGCGCCGCGTATTTGACATCGGAGAGCGATAACGGCATCCGCAGCTTCCCGTGAGTCATCGCAGCCCTCGCCCGCAGTACACGATGTGCCCGTGCGATCGCAACAAGCGTGCCACGCCGAGCGCGCGCATAAGATATTGAATAGTTTCAATCCGTCGTGCGAACGCGATCGGCCTCGCGTGGCTCTGTCGCGAAAGCGGACAGCTGCGTCCCTTTTCCGGGACGAGCCCTTCGGGGAGGACACGGCCGAATCATTGTCGGCCGATGCTATTCGGATGCGGCGCGGACTTTTGTAGTATGGGCCGAGGCAAGTCGGCCGCGGGCGAACCGCGGATTACGCTGCGGCGGCAGCGACGTCGTGGCAGCCGGTAACGGAGGATTGCGATGCCGAAGTTCATCATCTCGCCGCACATGCGGCTGCACGAGTGGGTTGCCGAGGAGAAGGGCTATTTCGCGGCCGAAGGGCTCGATTACGAGTTTCGCGCCGCGCTGGGGTCGGCCGACGCCAAGCAGCACGATCTCGGCGATAGAGTCGGCGCCTATCAAACCTTCGAGCGCGGGCGCGAGAGCGACGTGAGCTGCGCCTGCCACTGGACCGTGAACATCGCCGCGGCCGCGGGCCACGGCCGGATCTACGTCGACGCCTACTCGGTCGCGCCGTGCGGCATTTTCGTTGCGCCGAATTCCGGCATCGAGCGCCCGGAAGATCTCGCCGGCGTGCCGATTTCGGTCGGCTATCAATCCGGGAGCCATTACTCGACCCTCGAGGCGCTCGACCGCTTCCTCGCGCCGAGCGACATCAATCTGTCCTTCGCCGACGGCTTGCTGTTCCGCCGGATGGAAAAGCTCATCGACGGCGAGGTGCCGGCCGTCAGCGTCTTCTCGGGCCCCTACTACTTCCTCGAGCAGCTCGGGTTCCGCAAGATTCTCGACACGAGCTTCATGATGGCTGCAATGGTCAGCGAGCGCGCGGACAAGGACGCGCTGCGGCGCTACTTCGCGGCGCTGCGCCGAGCACAAATCGACATCGACCTGCACACGCACCGCTACACGCACCACTATCTAAAGGAGTTTCCGCAGCGCTTTCACGACATGATGGACACGCGGGTCTTCGGTCCCGGCGAGCGCATCGTCTTCCAGCCGTACACCCGTGAGATGTACGAGGAGACGCAGCGGTGGGTCATCGAGCGCGGCATCTTCCCGGAAGGCGACCCGATCATTCGCGCGTTCGAGGACGCGACCGCGACCGCGGCCTGAGCCCGCAGGGCGCTCGAAAGACCGCCGATGGATAAGGAGCCGGGGGCCATGTTCATCAGCAAGAAGCGTCTCTCTCGACGAACCGTCCTGCGAGGCGCCGGCGTCGGCATCGCACTGCCCTTCCTCGAAGCCATGCTGCCCGCAATGGCGACGCGCGCCGAGGCGGCCGAGGCGTCGGCGCTCCGCATGGGCTTTTTCTACTTCCCGCATGGCGCGATCCTGCTAGAAGGCGACGACCGCTGGACGCCGAAGGGCGAAGGCAAGAGCTTCGAGCTGTCGCCGATTCTGAAGCCGCTCGAGCCGTTCAAGGACCGTCTCACGGTCGTCTCGTATCTGCGCAACAAGCCGGCCGAAAGCCCGGACCCTCACGGCATCATTCCGGGCACGTGGCTGCGCTGTGCACCGCCGGGCGCCGCGGAAGGCGGCACGACCTGCGACCAGATCGCCGCACGGCATATCGGGCAGAGCACGCCGTTCCCGTCCATCGAGATCGCGGCCGAAGGCAAGGCCGGGCCGGCCGGCGCGTCCGGGAACATGTTCGGCAACACGATCTCCTTCCGCACGCCCACGCAAGGGCTGCCGATGGAATTCAACCCGCGCAAGCTCTTCTTCAAGCTGTTCGGCGAAGGCGCGAGCCCCGAGGAGCGGGCGGCGATCATCGACGAGACGGGCTCCGTCCTCGACTTCGCGCTCGAAAGCGCCGCCGACCTCCGCGGCCGGCTCGGACGCAGCGACGTCGCGCGGCTCGACACCTACCTCGACTCGGTGCGCGAGGTCGAGCGCCGCGTGCAGAAGATCAAGGAGCAGGATCTTTCCGATCTCGAGCTGCCGCCGGTGCCGCTCGGAGTGCCGCCCGATTTCCGTGAGCAGCAGACGCTGCTGTTCGATCTGCTCGCGCTGGCATACCAGGGCGACATCACGCGCATCGGGAACTACATGATGGCGGCCGAAGCGAGCATGAAGGCTTACACGCACCTCGGCATCTCGGAAGCCTTCCACCCGCTCTCGCATCACGGCGAGGATCCCGGCAAGCTCGACAAGCTGCAGAGCATCCAGACCTACCACAGCGAGATCTTCGCGGAGTTCCTCGCGAAGCTCGACGCGATGCCGGAGGCCGAAGGCTCGGTGCTCGACAACGCCATCCTGCTCTACGGCAGCAACATGTCGAACAGCGACCTGCACAACAACGATCCGCTGCCGTCGGCGGTGCTCGGGCTCGGCGGCGGCACGATTCGCGGGGGCCAGCACCTCGTCTATCCCCGGAACACACCGCTCGCGAACCTGCTCCTGACGCTGCTGCTCCGCGCCGGCGTGCCGATCGAGTCGTTCGGGGACAGCACGGGCGAGCTCGCGGAAGTCTAGGAGACCGGGCGTGCCGCGACGGGGCGCAGCCGCCGCCGGTCTCCGCGCGACGCGAAGCGCCGCGGCATCCCAAGGGGCCGCGCGGATACGCGCCACGGCAGCGCGTGTGCGCCGCGAGATCTTCTGCGCGCTGCTCGTGCTCGCGTCACTCCCGTCGGGCGGCGCGTTCGCGGACACGCTCCCGGCCCCCGGCACCGCGCCGCCACTCGTCGAAGCCGCGCGCGAGCAACGGATCGCCGATGCGCTCGCGCTGATCGAGTCGGGCGCGGACGTGAACGCCGCCGCGGCGAACGGCACCACGGCGCTGCATTGGGCCGCACACTACGGGGAGGTGGAGCTCGCGCGCGCGCTGCTCGAAGCCGGCGCGCAGGCCGACGTCGTGAACGATTTCGGCGCCACGCCGATCGCGGAAGCGGCGCTGGTCGGCTCCGTGCCGATCCTCGAGATCCTGCTCGCGGCGGGCGTCGACGCGAACGCGGCGAACGCCGAGGGGCAAACGCCGCTGATGGTCGTCGCGCGCGCCGGGAACCTCGATGCCGCGGCGTTACTGCTCGAGCACGGCGCACGCCCGAACGCGGTGGAAAGCTGGGGCGGGCAAACCGCGCTGATGTGGGCAGCCGCGCAACGCCACCCCGAGATGGTCGCGATGCTCCTCGAGAACGGTGCCGATCCGAACATGCGCGGCAAGGAGCGCAACTGGCAGCGGCGCGTGACGGCCGAGCCGCGCAAGAAGGACATGCACGACGGCGGCTTCGCGGCGTTGCACTACGCCGCGCGCGAGGGCTGCGTCGCTTGCATCGCACCGCTGCTCGACGCGGGCGCGGACATCGACATCACGGACCCGGACCGCACCACGCCGTTGAATCTCGCAATCTACAACGGCCACTTCGACTTCGCGAAGGCGCTGATCGAGGCCGGCGCGGACGTTAACAAGTGGGACTTCGCCGGCCGCACGCCGCTCTACCACGCCGTGGATCTGCACACGCCGCCGAGCAACGCGCGCAACGCGCTGCTGCACGGCGACGAGACGGACGCAATGGACCTGATTCGTCTGTTGCTCGACCGCGGCGCGGATCCGAATATCCAGCTGAAGCACCGGCCGCAGTTTCGGGACGCGGTCTTCGAGCGCGGCACGGACGTCATGCTCTCCACGGGCGCCACGCCGCTGCTCCGCGCCGCGCGGGCGGGCGACACCGAGGTCGTGCGTCTGCTGCTCGAGCACGGCGCGATCGCCGAGCTGCCGAACCAGTACGGCGTCACGCCGTTCATGGCCGCCGCGGGCGTCGGGTTCGGCATTCGCGCCACCCGCGGCCAGGACGCGACCGAGGAGGACCGCATCGAGACGTTGAAGGTCCTGCTCGAGGCCGGCGCGGACGTGAATCGCCGCACCGTCTCGTTCGGCCGCATTCCGCCGCCCGGCAAGGACAACTTCCTGATGCACGTCCGCATCACCCACGGGAACCAGCGGTACATCTACAGTTACGTGCCGCCCGACGGCCGCGCAGCGATCCATGGCGCCGCCCGCAACGGCTGGAACAAGGTCGTGCAGTTCCTGTTCGACCACGGCGCGAAGCTCAAGGTCGCCGGCCGCGACGGTCTAACGCCGATGGATCTTGCGGCCGGGCGCTACGAGCCGGAGATCCTCGTGCCGCCGGCCGATCCGTTCCCGGAGACGATGAAGCTGCTCGAGGAGCTCTGCAGTCGCCAGGCGGAGTGCGGCACGTTCTGACGAAAGCGCAACCTCCCGTGTCCCCGGTCGGCGAGCTGCAGGACCGCTTCTTCAGGGCTTCTCTCTGCATCACAAAGTACTTGACAGTGACGCGCGGGGCCTGCAACTTACGCTGATGTACTCCGTTCGCTCGAGCGCACCCGCGCCCCGCCGCCAGGCCAAATCGCTCGCCGCGCTCGCCACGGAGAATCTCGAGTACATTCGCAGCACGATCGAGGCCGCCCGCACCTTCACTGCGGTGCCCGGCAAAGGCTGCATCGCGATGGGCGTCGTCGGCCTTGCGGCGGCCGCCCTCGAGTCGGTGCCCGCCCTTGCGTCGCATTGGCTCGCGATCTGGCTCACCGCCGCCGTCGTTGCTTGCGCGTCGGCGCTCGTCGCGATGGAAATCAAGGCGCAGGCCCAAGGCTCGAGCCTGCGCCGCGCGATCGCGCTTCGGTTCTTTCTGACGCTCGTGCCGGCTTTCACGGCCGGCGCCGTGCTGACCGCTGCGCTGCACGATACGGTCGGGCGCGGCGCCATCGCGGCGATCTGGCTGCTCCTTTACGGCGCCGGCATGGCCTCGTGCGGCGTCTTCTCGATTCCGGCGGTGCTCGCCGCAGGCTTCGCCTTCATGGCGCTCGGAAGCGTGATGTTCGCGGCCCCGCCCGCCTCCGCCGCGGCGATGCTCGCGCTCGGCTTCGGCGGGATCCACCTCGCGCTCGGCGCCTTCATCGTCAGGAATCACGGTGGCTGAGAAGGCGGTGAAACGGAAAGCGGCAGCGGCCGCCGCGCCGGACGCCCGCCGGCTGCGGGCGCTCGCCGGCTACTTCGCGACGGCGGAGAACGACCAGGCGGACCGTATCCTCCACGAGCGGGTTCGTCTCGGCATCATGAGCGCGCTCAGCGTCATGCCCAGCATGAGCTTCGCGGAGCTCAAGGAGCTCTTGAGCACGACGGACGGAAATTTGAGCGCGCATGCGCGCAAGCTCGAGGATGCGGGTTACATCGTCTGCAAGAAGCGCTTCGCCGGCCGCGTGCCGCGGACCGAGTACAGCATGACAGCCGAGGGCAAGCGCGTGTTCGCGAGGCGGCTCGAGCACATGGAAGCGCTGATCCAGGCGGCGCGGGGGGAATGAGGACACCTGCGCTTTCGCCGCCGCCTCGCGGCCGGCGCGGCTGCCGAAGAGCCCGGCGCGGTAGTGAGCGCGGGCGTATGACTCGGAATCATCCGCGCCTCTGCGCGTGCAGCTCCCGAAGCTGGTCGTTCGTCCAAATCTTGCGGATGAACCTGGGGTTCTTCGACGACATGTCGATCTGATAAAGGCTCGTGGACTCGCTGCACCGCACGCCGAGGATGCGGCAGAGCTGACGCGCCAGCCAGCCTTCGATCTTCAGCACGACCATTTTTCGGCGCAGCCGGCCCTGCTGGTCGCGATTGAGAATCGTCGGCAGCGTGTTCAGCGTCAGAATCTCGTCGATGGCCGTGCTCGCCATCTTCTGCCGCCCTTCCTCGCTCGCATAGAAGTGCGTGACGGCGAAGACCGTTCTGCCCGGCGCGACCTGGCGCAGGAACTGGCACGTCTCGACGACCGTGGAGCCGGTGCGAACCATGTCGTCGAAGAGCACGACGTCGTGACCGCGGATCTCGTCGAACGTGGACTGGCTTTCGGGATGCAGGCTGATCTGCACCTTCCGCTCGCCCGCACGTTCCTTGTCGAGCAGGATGAGCTTCGCTTTCGGCAGCGCAAGGCGCGCGTGCATCTCCTTGACGAAGCTCCGCGCGCCGCGGTCCGGCGCGCACAATACGAGGCCTTCGCCTTCCGGGCCGTACCGCACGATGTCCGAGTTCTTCAGATAGTCGACATAGATGTCGTACGGCATCAGGTTGTGGAACGCGCCCTCGAAGATCTCCGTGAACGTCCGCTGGACGGACACGGAATGGTTGTGAACCGTCAGCACGCGGTCCACGCCGGCCAGTCTCAGCATTTGCGCATACAGCTTGGCGGTGAACGGCTGCCCGTCGAACTTCTTCAGATCGGCCGCGTCCCGCTCGAACGCGGTGTCGCCGAGCTCGGGCCGCGGCCCGCGATCCTGCGCGCTGTAGAAAAGATCGGGCTCCACGAGCACGACCTCTCGCGCACCGTTCTCCTTTGCGGCGCGGGCGATCAGCATCGTGCGCATCGCGAGCGTCTGCCGGCTCGGTTGCCGGCTCGACGTGCTGACGATCACGACGATCTTGCCTTCGAGCTTCCGGCCGATGCGCGAGAAGTCGTGCTCGTCGGAAATGAACCTCGGGCAGAACTCCGAGTTCGCGAAGGTCTTCATGCTGATCAGGTCGGCGATGTCCTCCGCCTGGCCGACGGTATAAGCCACGTCGATCGCGAAGGGATCGTCGGAAGAGTTGCCCACGACGATGACGTCGGACGGGCCGAGTGGAGACGTTCTCACGTCGATCGGTTCCGGTGTCGCCGCTGCTCCATGCGCGCCGGGTTCCGTGCCCGGAGCACCTCCGACCGCCGGCGGCCGGCGGGCACGAGTGCCGAGCATACGGCAGCGGCCGATGCGGCGGAAGTGCGGCATCGGGCGCGGCGCAACGGAAGCGCGGTCCACGCGGGGAAGGGCGGCGCCGAAGTCGACGGGCGCACTCGCGGACGCCCTCCCGCCGGCATCGAAAGGTCCCGGTACGACGATTTCCAGGCTCAAAGATGCTAGATTTCTCTGAATCCTCGTCCGCCGAAACCCAGGAGGAGAGCACGATGCACCGAGAGCGCGATCGCGACCTGTCGTTTCCGCCCCTCCCCTCGGGCCGCGCTGCCTTCAGTCGCCGCTCGTTCCTCGCGGCCGGTGCCGCCACGGCGGCCGCGGCGGCGGTCTCCCCGGCTGCGCTCGCGCAATCCGTCCGCGGGCGCGACATCGGGCCGAAGTTCGAGCGCGTGCCGACGCAGTTCATCGCGGCGCTGGGCGACCGTGAAGCCACGTCCGGCAACAACGCGCAACTATGGGGGCTGTGGCGTCGCGACCCCGGTCCGCGGGGAGTGATACTCGATCACTACGAGCGGCTCAAGGTCGCGGGCGTCGCCCCGGCGGGATGGAGATTCGACGACTCCAGCTGGTGGCTCGAGGAGCACGGCTTGATCATGGAGTCGCCCGAATTCCCGCTCCCGCCGGGCCAATACATGGTCACCGGCAACCGCGAGGCGAAGAGCATCCTGACCGTGCACGCGCCGGACGCAAGCGGCGCTCAGCGCTGGGAGCTCGGCGGCGGCGCCACGCTCTACGACGTCACGCATCTGCGCTGCCGCTCGGCGCGCTACACGCCGGCGAGCGCGGCGTCGTCCTGCTCGCCGGCGCATGCAGTGAAGAGCGCGTTCCCGGTAAGCCCGGGCGCGCCGATGCCTCCTGTCGAGGGCTGCGACAAGCAGGATTACGCCGTGCTCATCGTGATCGGCGTCGCCGTCGACAATCGAGACGCTCGAACGGCTTGAGGTCTTCGGCACGTCCGTGAAGCACGCGCTGCGGCAGCTCGCCCTGCGCCCGGGGCTCTCCGCCGCCCTGATCCTCATGCTCGCGCTCGGCATCGGCGGGACGACGGCGATCTTCTCGCTGTTCCATCAGATCCTCGTGCGGCCCCTGCCCGTCCCCGAGCCCGACCGGCTCGTCAATGTCGTCGAGTCAGGGCAGGAGCCCGGAACGTTGTGGTGCGGCGAGCTCGGGTGCAACCGCGAGTACGCATTGAGCTATCCGATGTTCCGCGAGCTCGAAGCGCGGCAAGACGTGTTCACGGGCCTCGCCGCGCACCACGGGCCGTTCGAGGCGAACTTCGCCTTCGGCGACCGCGCGCGCGCTCGCGCGGCGTGCTCGCCACGGCGCAGATCGCGATCTCGATGGTGCTGCTGGCACTGGCCGGGCTCTTTGCCCAGAGCCTCGCGAACATCGCGCGTGAGGATCTCGGATTCGACGCGGATTCGTTGATCGCGTTCGGCGTCTCGCCGCCGCCGGCCCAGTACGACCCGGCGCGCGTCCTCGCGCTCGGCGATCGAATTGCGGAGGAGCTCGACGCGCAGCCGGGCGTCGCGAGCGTCGCGCTGTCGACGGCACCGCTGATGAGTGGCGAGCGCCTGGGGATGACGATCACCGTGGAGGGGTTCGAAGCTTTCCCCGGCCCGGCTCCCGGGGCCGCAACGAACGCCGTAAGCCCCGGGTTCTTCGAGACGCTGTCGATGCCGCTGCTCGCGGGCCGCGATTACACGGACGACGACGATGAAGGCGCTCCTCGCGTCGCGATCGTCAACGAGGCCTTCGTGCGCCGGTTCCGGCTCGGGAACGACGCGCTCGGCACGCGGATCGGCATCGGCACCGGAGCGGAGCCCGACATCGAGATCGTCGGCGTCGTCGCCGACGCGAAGTACGGGAACGTCAAGGAGGCGGCGCCGGCGCAGTTCTTCACGCCGCTCCGCCAGCAGCTCTCGCTCACGTCGCTTCGGTTCTACGTCCGCGCCGGGCGCGACGCCGACGGGCTGCTGCGCGCGATCCCGCGGATCGTGTCGGGCGTCGATCCGAATCTTCCCGTCGACGGCCTCGCGACGATGCGGCATCAGGTCCGGGACAACGTCTACATCGACCGCCTCGTGACGATGCTCGCCGCGGGCTTCGCTGCCCTCGCGACCTTGCTCGCGGCGATCGGAATCTACGGCGTCCTCGCCTACGGCGTCGTGCAGCGCACGCGCGAGCTCGGCTTGCGGCTCGCGCTCGGCGCCGAGCCGAGGAACCTTCGGGGGATGGTGCTGAGGCAAGTGGGAGGGATGGCGATCGTCGGCATCTCGTCGGCCTCGGCGGAGCGTTCGGCGCCGGGCGCGCCGCCGAGGCGCTGCTGTTCGGCCTCTCGGCTCGCGATCCGTTCGTCCTCGCCGGCGCGGCCGCGTTGCTCGCCGCGGTCGTGGCCACGGCGGAATATCTTCCCGCGCGACGGGCGTCGAGGATCGCGCCGATGGACGCGCTGCGCCACGAGTGAAGGCGGACCCGGCGGCCCCTTGATCCGAACGGCAACGGTTGTTTGGATTCAGCCTGCTTTTTCCTGTTGACGCAGGATCTCGATGGCGGCGCCGACGAAGCGCATGAGGTCGAGATCCAGCCCGTACCGCTCGCGCATCGATGGCTCGTTGCCGTACATCCTCGCCACCGACCTGGCCATTTCCGGATCCCCGCCGGTGAACTGACGGACCAGCGCCATCCACTCCTTGGCCAGGACCAGAACATCGGCGTCCGCGTCAGCTCGCTGAGTGCCGCCAGCTCACCGACGGTCATGGTCGTCATCAGTCACGAGCGTGCGCAGGGCGCCACGCTACGCGAGGCTCGAGACGGCGCTATCCGCCGCCGGGCCGTTCTCCGAACTGCACGGTTTCGTATCCTCGCGCTTTGCTCGACAGAGGCTTTCGCCTCTGCTTCGCCCGCTCGCCGCATGATCCATCGAGCGCGCCGCGTGCGAGTCGCTCAGCGCGCCGCGAATGGCTGGACTCATGACGGAAGCGACCGTATGTTGGGTCGACAGGGGGGGTAGTCGATAGCGGGGGAAAAAAGATGTTGCAGAGCAATAGCAATGTCGGAAAGAGCCACGGCAATCGCCGCCCAATCGCCGCCGTTGCCTTGTTGGCGTGCGGTACCGGGGCGCTCACCTGCGCGCACGCACAAGACGCAGTCGGGCAAGCGGTCGAAGAAGTGCTCGTTACGGGTTCGCGAATCCAGCGCACGGGTATGGTCACGCCGACGCCCGTGACGGCGGTCACGAGCACGGAGCTGCAAAACATGGCGCCGGGGCAAATGATCAATGCCCTGAGCCAGTTGCCGCAATTCTCCGGTAACCTGACGCCGCAGACGACAAGATGGTGGATAGAAGGGGTCGGCGGCGCGCTCAATCTCAGAGGCGCCGGTCTCAATCGTACCCTCGTGCTTCTCGACGGCCGCCGCGTGGCGCCGACGAATCGTCAGGGCGTCGCCAATACGAGCGACCTCCCGGAGCCGTTCATCCAGCGCGTGGAGACGGTGACCGGAGGTGCGTCGGCGGCGTATGGAACGGACGCCGTGGCCGGCGTGGTCAACTTCCTGCTCGACACGAATTTCGACGGGCTCGAGGCCCGCGTGAAAACGGGCCGCACGACGTTTTCGGACGGAGAGAGCCGCGGGGCGACGCTCGCGTTCGGCACCGATATCGGAGAGCGCCTGCACTTCCAGGTCGCCGGCGATTATTACCACCAAGACGGCATAGGCGGCCTGGAGGCTCTGAAGCGACGCGGCTTCTTCAAGCAATGGGCGCGCGTCACGAACCCGGACCCTAACGGACCCTCGCTGATCATCAGGCCGTTCGTGCGCCCCACGAATTTCTCCTACACGGGCATCATCAACGCTCCGGGCTCGGCGTTGAACAAGATGGAGTTCGTCAACACGGATCAAGGCGTTTCCGTCCGGCCGCTCGAGTTCAGCGGCGTCGGTGATCTCGACGGAGGCTGCAATTGTCAGGCGGAGCCGAGTCAGACCTATGGCGTCGACCAGGACGATTGGCTTCTCGACGAGAACCAACGAGAGAACCTGTTTACCTATCTCGATTACGACTTGTCCGACAAGATCAGCGTCTATTTCCAGGCGATGGCGTCGGACAGCTACACACGGGCCCCGTGGGTCGGCATCACGCTCTCCGGGCCGTGGCAGGCCACGATCTTCTCCGGCAATCCATTCTTGCCGAGCGAGGTCCAGGCCATCATGGACCAGGAAGGGCTGGAGTCCTTCGGCTTCGGGTTGTTCGGCCGGAACAACTCGAACACACCGCTCGGTACCTACACCGTGAAGACGACCCAGGCATCCCGATCGGGAACCTTCGGGTTCGATGCGGAGCTTGGAGACAACTGGGGAGCGCGGGGGTACGTCCAGTACGGGAAGAACGACGAGGAAAACATCCTCCATAACCCCACCCGCGTGGACACGCTGTTCTTGGGCTTGGACGCCGTCAGGAATCCCGCCACGGGAGCCATCGAGTGCCGCGCGGCACAGGTGAATCCCGAGACGTTCGGGGATTGCGTGCCGATCAATCTTTTCGGCGGCGTGCAAAACCTCTCGCCGGAAGCCGCCGAGTACATTCTGAATCCGAGGCCGATGTCGATCCTCAACTTCATCGATCAGACGGTTGCGGAGCTCGTTCTGGATGGGACTATCGCGCAAGGCTGGGGAGCGGGCCCGATATCGATGGCCGCCGGCGCGTCATACCGCGAAGACAGCATGAGGTCCTGGGTGCCGGACCTCAGAGACGAGTTCGTATACCTCAATGGTGAAAACACGCACTTGCGCGGCCTCGTCCCCGAAGATCAGCCCAACGGCATGCCGGGCGTGCGGCCGGGAAGCGTGCCGCCCGGGTATTTGGGCAACAACAGCCTGAGCGTGAATCTGTTTACCGCGTCGATACAAAACGAAACTGCCTCGGCGGAAGGCACCTCACACGTCTCGGAGCTGTTCAGTGAGCTCGACATTCCGCTCTTGTCGGGCCGGCCGCTGGCGCAACAGCTCGGCTTGAACGTCGCCGCGCGCTGGGCGGATTACAGTGCGAGCGGCGGTATCTGGGCCTGGAAGTATGGGCTCAACTGGCAAGTGACCGACGCGTTGCGGATTCGAGGTACGCGATCGCGCGACGTTCGGGCGCCGACTCTTCACGAGCTTTTCGAGCAAACGGGAGGGGGAGCTTCGGTGGAAGATCCCGAGCTCGGCGGCATCCGCTACTCCACGCAGGTGCGTGTCGGCGGTAATCCGAGCTTGAGACCGGAAGAGGCCGATACGTTTACGCTGGGTGCGGTGTTTCAACCGCCCTCCGTGCCGGGGCTCGGGATCTCCGTCGACTGGTACGACATCGACGTGCACGGCGCCATTGCCGAGCCGTCGGCTCAGGATCTCGTCGACTTGTGCTTCCAAGGGGCGAGGGATCTCTGCGAGCTCATCACGCGAGACCCGGACACTCAGCGCATCGTCAGCATTGCGCAGCTCTACACCAATCTGGATGACAACCGAGTCAAAGGCGTCGACGTCGAGATGACGTATCGGAGGGATGTCGATTGGTTCGGAGCGGCCGGAACCTTGTCGACACGCTTCCTGGGCAGCTGGCTCGACGAGAATTCCATCAAGAGCCCCGGCGCGCCGCGAGACGATCGAGCGGGAGAAGTCGGCGGCATGGCCTTGCCGAAAAGGAAGTTCACGGCACATCTCGGCTATGGTGTCGGCCCGGTCGACGTATTCTTGCAGGGGCGCTGGATCGATGGAGGCGTGTTGAATCGCTTCTACGTGGAAGGTGTCGACATCGACGACAACAGCGTTCCTTCCATTTTCTACACCGATCTTCATTTTTCTTATTCGGGATCCTTTGCGGGCGGCGGAAATTGGCAAGCGTTTGCGCAAATAAGCAACCTGTTCAACAGGGAGCCCGTGCCGACGCCTGGCGGCGTCGGGCGTACGGGGACGAACGAATTCAATCAAAGTCTGTACGACACGCTGGGCCGGTTCTTCGATGTCGGAGTGAACCTTTCATTTTGACTCGGAGTGGCGCGCCGCCCCGCGATCGAATACCTTTGTCTACTCCGGATTCGAGCACAAGAGCAGAGGAACACCAAGAATGAAGACTCTTTCGTGCGCGGCCTTTCTTTCGATGCTCGCCTGGTCTTCGGCGCACGCGCAGATCAATGCCGGCGAGCAGAAGCCCGAGCCGAGCCTGCCGTTTACGATGACACAGGTCGCGACGTTCAATCTGCCGTGGCGCATCGCGTTCCTGCCCGATGGACGGATGCTCGTTACCGAGAAGGTGGGCCCGCTCTGGCTCGTCACCCAGGAGGGCGAGAAGACGCCGGTGACGAACGTGCCGGCCGTCCTCTATCAGGGACAGGGCGGCATGCTCGGCGTCTTCACATCGCCGCACTATGCGACCGATCACTCCATCTACTTGACCTACGCGGAGCCCGGAGACGGCGGCTCGAGCCTCGCGCTCGCGCGCGCCCGGCTCTCGCTGACCGATGACGCCGCGAGCCTCGAAGGGTTGCAGGTGCTTTGGCGCCAAATGCCGAAAGGCAGGGGCGGTCAATTCGGCGGTCAGATCGCGTTTTCGCCCGACGGCGAAAGTCTGTTTTTGACGGTCGGCGAGCGCCAGCGCATGACGCCCGCTCAGGATCCCGATCAAGCGCTCGGCAAGATCCTGCACCTCACGCTCGACGGCAAGCCCGCGCCGGGCAATCCGGGCGAAGGCAAGACGGGCGCCGCGAGCGTCACGCTGATCGAGCCCCCGAGGGATACGGAAGCGGCAAAGACCGCCCCCGTGGTCAGCACCTACACGTTTCCGTCGCCGAACCTCGCCCCGGCGGAAATCTGGACCAGCGGGCACCGCACGCCCTACGGTCTTGCGTTCGCGCCCGACGGCCGGCTTTGGGAAGTCGAGCACGGCCCGCGCGGCGGCGACGAGCTGAACCTCATCAAGCCCGGCAAGAACTACGGCTGGCCGCTCGTCTCATACGGCCGCAACTACAACGGCGTGCCGATCCCGAGCCCGGATTCGCGGCCGGATCTTGCGAAGCCGGTCATCTATTGGGCGCCCGTCATCGCGCCGGGCAACCTCGCTTTCTACACGGGCAACTTGTTTCCCGAGTGGCGCGGCTCGGCGCTCATCGGCGGACTGGGCAGTCAAACGCTCAACCGCGTGACGTTCGACGGAAAGGGCGGCGCCGCGCCCGCGGAGCGCTGGGACGTGGGTCATCGGATTCGCGACGTCGCCGTCGCGCCGGACGGGGCGGTATGGCTGCTCGAGGACGCCAATCCGGGCGGGATGTATCGCGTTACGCCGAAGTAGCCGACATTCCGTCAAGCGCCGGCCGAGAAACGTCCCCGATCGGTGTGGGTTGGGAGAGGGGCCCTTGCGCCCGTCAGCCTTCCTCCCTAAGCAGCGCCGAGGGCTCGATCGCCGTCACACGTCGCGCCGCCAGGTAGCAGACGAGAAGCGCTACGGCAACCAGACCGATCCCGACGGCAACGAGCGTGGGCCCGTCGTACGGCGACACCTCGACGAGAATGCCCCGGATCGCCCGGCCGGACAGGTAGATTCCGGGAATGCCGATCACGAGACCGAGGACGATCAGCCGCGCACCTTCGCCCAACACGAGCCGCAAGACACGGCCGGGGGTGGCGCCGAGCGCGCATCGGACGGCGAGCTCGCCGCGGCGCCGGGTCACGGACCGCGACACCACGCCGAACAGACCCATCGCGACCAGAAGCAGGGCGCCGAGTGCAAACCCGGCGATCAAGACGGCGCTGAGGCGCTCCCGGCTGCGCGCGTCGGCGACGATCTCGTCCATCGTCCGCATCTGTGACAACGGGACTCGCGAGTCGATCCGTCCGATCGCAGCTCTCACTTCCGGGATCAGTGACTGCGGTTCTCTCTCTGTACGGACCACGACGAAATACGGTTGACCAAATGGCCCCCAGTCTTCGGACCGGATGAAGAGCTGCGGTCGGCCGTCCTGATGGATATCGTCCAGCCGGGCCTGCTCCACGACGCCGACGACCGTCAGTGATCCACCGGCTCGTCCGAACGGGATCGTCGCACCGAGCGGGCTGCCCGTCGGAAAAAACCGTTCGGCCAGACGGCGATCGATGAGTGCTTCGCGCACATCGTCTCGACGCGTCTCGCCGAACGTTCGGCCGTCCAGAAGCCGCATCCCCATGGCTTCGACGTACCCCGCGCGTATGAGTATCGTATTGACCAGCGTTGAATCCCGTTCGGCATCGCCGGTATTTCCCGGCGCGCCGGGAATCGAGATTTCGGCCAACGATGCCGAGCTTCCGAGCGGTAGCGCGGACGTAGCGCTGACGCCCGTGACGCCCGGCAGAGCACGAAGCGAGGCCTCGACCCGATCCTGGAAGGCGAACGCATCGGCAGGTTCAGTAAAGAGCCGGGGCGCCATGGTCAGGTGGAAAGTGAGGACGCCTTCGGATCGAAAGCCGGGGTCCACGGCGAGCAGCCGTTCGAAGTTGCGCACCACGAGGCCCCCGGCACTGAGCAGCACCAGAGACAATGCGACCTGCGCCACGATCAGGCCGCCGCGCAAGCGGGACGAACGGCCGCCCCCACGCACCGCGCTTCTCCCCAGCAACGACGTCAGAGACGCCCGCGATGCCCACGCCGCAGGCGCAGCGGCCGCCGAGAGGCCCAGGAGCACGCCCACGGCAACGACAACGGCGCCGGTGCCCCAGTCCAGGACGATCTCCTCGCGGCGCGGCAGGTCGAGCGGCGCCACGGCGACGATCAGGCGTGTGCCCCAGATTCCCGCCGCCGCGCCCAGCAGGCCGCCAAAGAGACCCAGCAGGCCGCCCTCGAGCACGATCGCACGCACGACGGCGAGGCCGTTCGCACCGAGCGCGCGGGACACGGCAAATTCCCGCTCGCGATCGGCCGCACGCGCCAGCAGTAGCGACGCGAGATTCACCGCCAGCACGAGCAGCAGGAACACGCCGGCGAAGCCCAAGGCGATCAGGGCTGGCCGGATGGGGGCGACCAGGTCCGCCTGGAGTCCGGTCGGATAATAGCGGCGACCGCGGCTTTGATTGTGGCGTTCGTCGAGGAGACGGCCGACGCCGTCCACGGCCGCGGCCACCGCCTCGGGCGAGCTGCCCCGGCGGGCGCGTATCAATCCAGTGAAGTCTCCGTCGCCCGGATCCTCGTCCGCGAGATCGAAGTCGAACGGAACATACAGGTCCGCTCTACGGGGCGACGCGGCCCACCACGCCTGCCCGGCCAACCGGAAGTCGGGCGGCATGACGCCGACGACGGTATAGCGCTCTTCACTCAATTCGACTTCCGCGCCGATGATCGCGGGGTCGCCGCCCAGTCGTCTCCACAGGGCATCATTCAACACGATCACCGGTGGACGGTCGGGGCCGGCTTCCTCGGGCGCAAAACCACGACCGAGAGCCGGGGCTACGCCCAGCAGGTCGAACAGGTTCGGCGAAACGAGCATCGTCGTCAGGTCGGGCGGGTTCGTCTCGCCACTGGCGGAAAGCGTTCGCAGCTCGACCCGCAGGGCGGCCGCGTCTTCAATGACGCCACCGGCCTGCTGCAGTTCGACGATGTCGGGTCCACTGAGCCCGTTCCGGTCCCCGTCGGAATACGCCGTGTCATCGCGCCAGACGAAGTACAGGTCATCCGGATTGCTGTAGGGCAAGGGCTCGATCAGAACCTTATCGACGGCGGTGTACACCACCGCGAACGCTCCCAGCCCGACCGTCAGAGTTCCCAGCGTCGCCGCGACGAAGACCGGCGAACGACGGAATCGGCGGCCCACGCGCTCCAGGTCCCGGCCCCAGTCGCCGCCGCGTCTCCAGGACACGGCCGGATGCAATCGTTCGCCCGGGCCGTTCCGCAGCGAATCCCAGAGCGCCGCGAGCCACACACCGGCCAGCCGGAGCCGACTGGCGGCAGCACTGCCGTGATCCAACGCTTCGCTTGCCCGGTCCCGGTAGGTCTCCACCAGCGCCTCACCCATCTCGTCGCGGAAGTCGGGCGGGTAGAGCCGGAGCAGCAGGCGGAACCAGGCGTCGGAGACATGCAGCAAACGATCGCGTCTCACTTCGCCACCCCCTCGAGCAGGCCGCCGAGCCGTGCCGCCCGCGTCAGGGCCTCCAGCCGCCGCGCTTCCGCTTTGGCAACTTGGAGCCCCGCCTTCGTGATGCGATAGTAGTTGCGGCGCTCCTCACCCGCGTCGGGCGCCGACCGCCGGCCCGCCGCTTCGATCCATCCCAGTTCGACCATCCGCGCCAGCGCGCGATAGAGGGTTCCCACATCGGGCATCGCCGCCTCCTCGCCACGTTCCCGCGCGTCCTGCAGGATGCCGTAGCCGTGGCGCTCTCCGCCGGCCAGGCTCAGGAGGATGTGAAACTCCACGGGGCGTAGCGACGTCCGGCTGTCCCTTCTGCGGTCACGGTCCATGCAAATCCGGCCGATACTATATGCCTAGCGCATATATATGCATAGCGCAGTGTCGAGTCAAGCTTCTTGGACCGGCGGTCGAGATAGGGCCGGCGAAAAACGTCGTAGACGCGGTTGGAAGCGTTTGAGAGCTCGGCATCGTGGGCCGAGCTTGGTTTCGAAGTCCGAGATCGTTTGGGAGAAGAACGGGACAGGGAAGCCGGCCCAACACCGAAGCTACGGCGTCCTGTCCGCTACGACGATCACGCTGCACGGCGCCGAGTGCAGCACGCGATGGGACACGCTGCCCATGATCAGACTGCCGATGTCGCTCGTGCCACGGCTGCCGATGACGATCGCGTCGACGCCCAAACGCTCTGCTTCCGAGACGATGACCGAGGCGGGCCGCCCCGCGCGCACGAGCGTTTGCACGCGTTCAGCGTCGAGCCCTGCCTCGGCGCGGACGGAATCGAGCACCACCTGCCCCGACGATTGCACGACTCGATCGGCATTGCGGGCCGGCGCCCCGGTCGCCCGTCCGAGGGTGTCTTCGGCGAGCGGCGGCTCCTGGACGTTGAGCGCATAAAGCAAGCCGCGATCGGAGTCGATCAGATCGACGGCCACCTCGAGCGCTTTGCGGGACTGTGCGGAGCCGTCGATCGGCACGAGTATCGAGTGGTACATATTCCGACCTCCTTTTCGGCGGGGTGCGCGGCGCCGACGCGCTCACACGCTCCATGCTAACAGGCGCCTTCCGCCGCTGGGGCAGCCCATCCGTCGGTCCGGCACGACGACGAGCTCCGCCCAGAGGACGCGCCGGTGATCTCGATCGTGCGGGACGAGTCGAACAAGCTGACCTGGCTGTGATGCGCGCGGGCGGCGCCGGTGAGGATGACCGGCACGAGGGCGAGGAGCGATGCCGTACGGAACATGGCGGCTCTCCCCGGACGGACAGTCCGTAAGCCTATTGTGGCGTTTACAAATCGTACCGGAACCCGATCGTGTACCGCCTGCCGAGGATGTCGTGGATGCTCGGGTTCACCTGGCTCGCTTGGCCCGTGAAGCTGCTGAAATTGGGCACGATCGGCGGATCCTCGTCGAACAGGTTCGTGACGCTGCCGAAGATCTCCCAGCGGCTGCCGTTGGGCCGCTCCCTGCCGAACGACACGCGGGCGTCCGTGTAAAGGACGGACTCTACGCTGTTGTCGCTGATGGTCACGCCCTCGATGTCGCGCGCATCGAAGACGCCGGAGCCGATGTAGCGCGCCTGTATGAAGGCCGAGAACGGCCCCTGGTTCCACGTGAAGTTCGTCGTGTACTTGAGCTCCGGGAACTCCTGCGTGCCGACGTCCCCCGCGAAGTCGACCTTTGCCGCGCCGAAGTTGGTGATCGAGTTCTCGTTGAGCCGCGAGCCGAGGAAACGCCATCCCAGCGTCCCCGGACCGATGTTGGCTCGATAGGCGAGCTCGAGATCGATGCCGCTCGCCCGGGCCGCGTTGATGTTCACGAACACGTTCTCGACGAGGACGATCACGTTCGTGTTCGGGTCGCGATGCACCAAATTGCACGTGTCGCTGCCCGGAAAATCGAAGCACTCGTCCACGAGCGCCTGAATGCCGAGCTGACCGACCGCGCCGCTGATGTCGATCTCGTACCAGTCGACGGACGCCTGAAATCCGGGCAAGGCGGTCGGCTCGATCACGAGCCCCACGGTGCGCGTGTCCGCCTCCTCGGGCTTCAAGTTCGGATTGCCGCCCGAGGCGAGGCTCGTGTCGAAGCGTGCGCCGGGGCCGAAGGCCCTGTCCTCGATGTTGGCGATGCCGCCCGTGCGGTCCAACCGCTCCGCGAGCGTCGCCGCCCGCACGTCGCGCGAGACGGTCGTGCGCACGCGCAAGACGTCGTTGACTTGCCAATCGAGGCCGCCCTTCCAAGCGACGATCGAGCCGCTGCCCTTGTAGTCGGCCCAGCGCCAGGCGAGCGATGCAGCGAGGCTCTCGAAGGCCGTGCGCTCGGCGACGAGCGGGATCAGGAACTCGGCAAACGCCTCTCGCACGTCGTAGCCGCCGTCGAGATTCGGCACGGACGCGAACTGGATGGCCGTCGTGCGCTCGCTCATGCCCGTACCCACGCCGCGCACGATGGCCGGGTCGAACTTCGCCGGCCGCGATGCGAAATCGCCGCTCGGATTCGTGTGATCTATCGCCAGCTGCAAAATGCTCTCTTCACGGTAATGCACGCCGAAGCCGGCCGAGATCGGCCCGGCCCACCCTTCGGCGAGCTGACCGTCGAGCGAGAATTCGATGATGTCCTGGTCGTAATCGGTCTGCGTGATCTTGTCCTCGCCCGAGACGTAGCTGATCGTTCTGCCCTTCGCATAGCCGGAGTCCGAGAAATACACCGGCGCGTTCGTGACCACCGTTCCCGCGTCCAAGCCGGTCACGTAGTCGATGGCTTCCTGCGACGCGTTGCCGGCGCCGAACAGATTCAGGGGCACGCAGTCGCTCCAGTTCTCCGGGTCCTGCAGGGCCGCGTAGCAGACGATCTCGCCCGTGTCCGGATCCACGACCGCGTCGATCGCCGCCGGGAGGCGGTCGATCCGGATGCCGTGCTTGTGAAAGCCGCGGTGCTCGGCTCTGCCGACCTGCACGTAGCCGCGCAGTTGCCAGCCGTCCAGCATGCCGTCGGCCGTGAGGTCCTTCGAGAAGCCCAGCGTGAGCGCATTGTTCGTGTTTCGGGTTTCTTGCGCCGCGCCTGCCGCGACATCTTCCAGGCTTCCGAATCGCTGAAAGGAAAACGACTCGAGGTCCTCGGCATCCATGATCGCCTGCACGTTCTCGGGCAGGAACGCGTTGCCGCTGTAGATCGTCAAGCCGTTCGAGGCGCCGGTGAATACGCCGCCGAGGTTGTGGCTCTCGCTCGTGTTCTGGCCGTGGGTCAGCTGCACGTAGACGTTCGTGCGCTCGCCGATGTCGTGGTCGTAGTAGAGGAAAAGGTTGTTTCGATCGGCTTTCGGGGAAAGCGTCGCGTATTCGGTGCCGTTCGGCGTTCCGCTGCCGCCGTTCGTGATCGAATGTGCGCCCCCGCCGGCCGGGCTGCCGAAGACGAACGGCCCGGCCGTCCCGTCCGGGCGAAACTCCCAGTTGTCGAGCGCCGATCCCGGCGCGCTGATGATGCCGTTCTGCGAGCCTTGCGTCGAGACGACGTTCGGGACGACGAGATCCAACCGCGAGTCGGGCGTCGACGTGTCGCGCACCTGGCCCCAAGCTTCGTACCAGCTCTGGCGGTCGTAGCCGTGTACGCCGTCCTGCGCATACGCCTCGGCTGACGCGATGATGTGGCCGTGCTCGCCGATCGGCGTGCCGACGGCGACGCCCACTTCCCACGTGCCGCGGCTGTTCGCGGAGCTGTTGCCCGCCTGTGCGTGCGTCGTCACGCCGTCGAAATCCGTGTCGAGAATGAAGTTCGCGACGCCGGCGACCGCGTCGGTGCCGTAAGCGGCGGACGCGCCGCCCGTGATGACCTCGACGCGCTCGACCAGCACTTCCGGGAACGAATTGATGTCGACGGCGCCGATGCGATTCGACGGCGTCATGCGCCGGCCGTTCAGCAGAGTCAACGTGCGGTTGGTATTGAGCCCGCGGATGTTGAGGCTGCCGGAGCCCGGGCTGCTGAAAAAGTTGCCCGGATTGTCCTGAGTCGTGTTGTTGAAGAAGATCGGCAACTGCGTGACCGACTCGATGAGGTTTCCCGGGGCCATGAAGTCGAGCTCGGCCGAGGTCACTGCCGTGACCGGTGTCGGCGTGGAGAAGCCGGTGGCACGGATACGCGAGCCCGTGACGGTCACCTCGTCGACAGTGGGCTCTTGCGCGCTGACGATACCGGTGAGTGCCAGCGAAACAGCGGCGGCACAAGCGCGTCGATCGAAGACTTTCATGGTTCCCCCTCCGTACCCTACGGTACCGGCGATCGTCTCATTGTTAGAGAAGTTAGAGCCTATAGCGGCGGCATGCCGCTAGCAACTCGCTCGGGCTGCTCGCCGCCCTACCCTCGGCGGCAACCGTGAAGAGCGCCGGAAACGGCCGGGATCGGTCCGAGCGGCTCGCGTTTCGGCTCGCGCTCGGACATCGCGGCGCCGATCGCCCTGCGTCAACCTATCGCCCCGTCGCGCGTTCTGATTCCCCAGTCACCATTTGCGAGGGAAACCATGCAGTCGTCGACGTTCACGCGCGTCTTACGCGCCGCCGCGAAAATCGGCACGATATCTTTGGCGCTCGCGCTCGGCGGGTGCAGCGGCTCGGGAGGCTCGTCCGCGACCGCCGACCCGCCGGCACCGTGCGATCCGGCCGACGCGGCGACGGCCGCGGAATGCGGCACGCTGCTCGTCGCCTTGACCGATGCGGACGGCGACTTCGCGAGCTACTCGGTCGACGTGCTCTCGATCACGCTGCATCGCAGCGACGGCGCAACGGTCGAGGTGCTCCCGAGCACGACGAGAATCGATTTCGCGCAGCTGGTCGACCTGTCCGACCTGCTGTCCGCCGTCACGCTGGCGCCGGGGGAGCTCGTCGGCGGCACGATTCGCCTCGACTATGCGAACGCCGAAGTCTTCGTCGAGGCCGGAGGCGAGACCGTGCAGGCGACGGTGGTCGATACGAACGGCGAACCGCTCGGCGTGACGGAGCTCGAGATCCGCCTCCCCGATCGAGACCGGCTCGTCGTCACCCGCGGTCGCGCCGCGTTCCTCACGCTCGATTTCGATCTCGCGGCCTCCCACGAGGTCGACACGATGCAGAGCCCGCCGGTCGTGACCGCGGAGCCCTACATCGTCGCGGAGGTCTCACCGGTCGTCGAGAAGGAGCTGCGCGTTCGCGGCGCGCTCGTCGACGTCGACGAGGATGCCGGCGAGTACACCATTGCGATCCGTCCGTGGCACCGGCGCGACGGCGACCAAGGCCGAGTGACCGTGCACACCACCGCGGCGACGACGTTCGAGATCGGCGACGCCGCGTACGTCGGCGAGGAAGGCTTGGAAGCGCTCGCGGAGCTCGATCCGGGCACGCTCACGGTCGCGTTCGGCACGCTGGACGTGCAGGATCGCGAATTCACGGCCGAGATCGTTCATGCACGAGAGAGCGTGGGAGGAGCCGGCGTCGATGCCGTCTACGGCCATGTGGCCGCGCGCCGCGGCGATCTGCTCACGGTCAAGGGCGCGTTCGTCGTCGATCGCGACGGCGGCGCACGCTTCCGCCGCACCGTGCTGGTCGACGTCGGGCCGGACACGCGCGTGTTCAAGATCGGCGATCCGGCACAGGCTCTCGGCGACGATGCCCTTTCGGTCGGACAGCGGATCGTCGCCTTCGGCGAGCTCGCGCCGCCTGCTGATCCCGAAGCGCCCGATGCCGCGCCGGCGCTCGACGCGACGCAAGGCCGGATCCGCATGCTCGTCACGCGGCTTCACGGCACCGTCGCCGCGGTGACGAACGGCCAGCTCGATCTCGAGCTTCGGGCGATCGACCGGCTGCCGGCCGAGCTCTTCGATTTCACCGGCACGGGCGCGGCGCCGGCCGTGGATGCGGATCCGAGCGACTACGAGGTGGCGACCGGCGCGCTCTCGCTCGGCGCGCTCGCGCCGGGCGAAGCGGCGAGCGTGCTCGGCTTCGTCACGCCGTTCGGCGCGGCGCCGCCCGACTTCGAAGGGCGCACGGTCGTCGATCATCGCAACCTGCCGGCGTCGCTCGGCATCGGTTGGGGCGACGCCGGCACCGTGGCGCCGTTCCTCGCGCTCGAGCCGACCGGGCTGGTGCTCGACCTCGCGAACCCGAGCATCGGTGCGCGGCATCACCTGCGCGTCGGCCGCCGCGTGGTCGACCTGCTCGACTTGCCCGCTCCGCCGACGGTCGCTCCGCACGGCGGCCGCGCGCTCTTCGGTCTCGCGGAGCCCGGTCGTGTCGAGCTCTTCAGCGATTTCGGCACCTTCATCGATGAGCTTGCGCGGCGGCTCGCCGCGGGCGACGCGGCTCGGGCGCTCACGGCCCATGGAACCTACGACGAAGCGGCGAACACCGTGGACGCGCGCTACGTCGCCGTTCACCTGTTGCTGGCCGAGTAGGCGGGCGGGCGCCCCGGCGGCCTCGGTGCTGAGCGCGGACCTCGGTGCTCGGCGCGGGCCGCGTGCTCGGCGCGGGCCGCTGTGCTCGGCGCGAGCGTCGCTGCCTAGCGATGGAGGTCGCCCGCACGCTCCGGTTGATAGACCACCTCGACGACCTTCACGGTCGCGACGCCGCCGCCCGGCCGCGGCCATGTGAGCTCGTCGCCGACGGAAAGGCCCAACAACGCGCTGCCGACCGGCGCGAGAACCGAGATTCGGTCCGACTGCCCCTGGACGTCCTTCGGATAGACGAGCGTCAGCAGAAACTCCTCGCCCGACTCGAGGATCTGGAAGCGGACCGTCGAATTCATCGTCACGACGTCGGGCGGCACCTTTTCCGGCTCGACGATCTCCGCCCGCTCGAGCTCCGCCAGCAATGCCGCCTTGGTCGGCGACGCATTCGCCGGCAACGATCCGAGCAGCTTCTCGAGCCGGTCGAAATCGCGGGACGTCAGAACGACCTTGGATTGCTTGGCCACGTTCGCCTCGCTTCGGGGAATGCCGAGCGCGATCGCACGATCCTCGAGGAGGCGCCCGGTACCCGAGCGTCGCGCGGACCCTCTCGAAGCGCGGCCTCACCTCCTCCGCGAGCGGGCGACGCTCGGTCGCCCACGCGACCGGCGCCCGCCCCGTCAGACGTTAGCGCAATGCACGGCGGCCTTCGATGCGAACCTTCACCCACGGCCGCGGCCTTCTCGGGTCGCCGACAGCGACCACGAGAAGGCCGCCCCCGCACCCTCGGCTGCCGGCCCCGACGCATCCGGCCGCCGATCAGTGCCGGGCTGCGGCGCAGCGATCAGTGAGAGGCTGCGCTGCGCTGACGACGCTGGAGGAACGGATCGATGCCTTTGAACGCCTCGATGTCGTGGATGCCGTACGGCTTCTTCAACGACTCGCTCATGTAGAAGTCCGGCTCGTACTCGATGTTCTTCCAGATGTACCAATCCGGCTTCTCGATCTCCTCGTACTCGATGACCAGCATCGAGCCGCCCATATGGGCGCCGTTGTTCGTCACGTGATGCTCGACGTGGTCGTGCGTCATCCAGATGCCCGGGTTCTCCATCCGCATGATCACGTCGTATCGCTCGCCCGGCTGGAGCGCGAGCACGTCGACGGGATAAGGGTTCTCGAGGGGCAGCCCGTCCTTGTGCGTCACGAGGGCATCGTGCCCGTGAGGATGGAACGACACGGGGATCGTGACGGCGTAGAGCCGCAAGCGCAGCACGTCGCCCTTCTTGACGCGCAGCGGCTGATTGAGCGGATGTGACTTGCCGTTGATCGAGAAGTAGTCGATGACCTCGGCCGGATGACCGCCGGTGCCGTACGTATCCGCCGACGCGGAGCTCCAGCTCGAGAACATCGCGATCGCGTCCTTCGTGACTTCCTGCTCGAGCTTCGTCGGGTTCTTCGGATCCACGATGAACGGCCCCCACATGCCGCGCAGGCCCACGTGCTCCGCGACGTTGACGTGGCAGTGGTACCAGAGGCTGCCCGGCTTCTCGGCAACGAAATGATACGTGTAGCTTTCGCCGGGCTCGATGGCCTTCTGCGTGACACCCGGCACGCCGTCCGATTGCCAGGTATTGGTCTGATACTGGCCGTGCCAATGGATGGTGTGGTTGAGCGTCGTGAGGTTGTGGACGACGACCTCGACCTCGTCGCCTTGCCTGACGTGGATCAGCGGCCCCGGAACCTGACCGTTGAAGGCCCAGACTTTGACGGTAAAGCCCGGTGCCACCTCGAGATCGACCTCCTCGATCGTCATCTCGAACTTGCGAAGCTCGGCTTGGGCCGCGGCGCAGAAACCCAGCAGGGTCAGGCCGATCAAAACGTGGCGTAACAGCATGAGCGCCTCCTTCGCGTTCATTGCGCTTCCGAGCAGCAGAGCTTGCGGAGATAGGCGACGAGGTCGCGGATATTCTCGTCGCTGAAATTGCCGCCCCAGGCCGGCATCAGCACCGACTTGTCGACGGCCTTGCCGCCGCCCTGGATGGCCTTGAACAGGTCCTCATCCGTGCGCGCGGACATCTCGACGCGATCGGTGTGGTCTCTCGGCATTACGGCCATGTCCGGGACGTTGACCCCGCGGCCGTTACCCTGCAGTCCGTGACACTGGGTGCAGTAGATCCGGTAAAGCGCCTGACCGCGCTCCGCGTCGCCGTCCGCGAGCGAGACTCCCGGCAGACTCGATAGAGCGGCGGCGCCGAGCGCCAGAAGCAGCCGCCTCATCTCGCTTCCCATGCGGCGCTCGGCGCCTCGCTTTCCATGCAAGCGGTGCATGACTTCTTCGCTCATTACTCGACCTCCGATAGCGCCTTCAGGTAGTCGGCCAGCTTCTTCACTTCCTCGGGCGGGAGCGATCCGCGCGGCATCATCGTGTGCGGATCCCATGCCGTCGGATCGGCGATATACGACGCGATGAAAGCCGGCTGCAGGCGCTCCCACGCGGTGTAGAGCTCGGGCCCGGACACGCCGCCGAAGTCGGGCGCATCTCGATGACAGCTGTCGCAACCCTTGAACTTGCTGAAGTTCATCTGCCCGATTCGCAGGTTGATCGGGCCGGGCTCGTACGACTGCGCGGCGACGAGGTCGTCGTACGGACGCAACGTCATCAGATACTTCGCGGCGCTTTCGGCCTCCGCGGCCGAGAGAACCGGATGCTCGATCAGCGTCTCCGGATCGATCACGTCGCCTTCCGGCGTGCTGACCGCATGGGCCGGCGCGAAGACGCCGCCGGGGCGGATGCGCTCCGGCGCCTGCAGCCACTCGACCAGCCACTCCTCGCGGAACTTGTTCCCCGCATAGTAGAGTGGCGGTCCCTTCCGCTCCGCGCGCTCGGCGACGCCGAGTGCCTCGTAGTCGGGCTGCGTCAACGCGTGGCAGCTTGCGCAGTTCTGTTGGACGAACTCGGCCTCGCCGGCCGCGTTCGCGATCGGCAGCGACAGGGCGAGCCCCGCCACGATGCCGACGAGCGGTATCACTTTCATGGACGGCTCCTCCGGTGCGTGATTCAGCGCAAGATCAGCGCGTCGCCTCGGCCTTTCTCGGGGTCCGCGCCCTCGTAGTTCATCAGCACGGTGATGCCGCCGTTCATCGCGTGCCTCATGCGGTGATCGACGAGCGCATTGTTCGTCGCGCGGCCCTCGGGGCTGATCAGGTCTAGGACGACGCCGTGGGCCGGCGGCACCTCGACGGTCTGCATGCCGTACGACACGTTCTTCGGATTGCCGTTTTCCCAGACGCGATCCCAGATGCCGGCGATCGGATGGAACGCGGCGGATTCGTTGATCATGGCGTTCACGAAGTAGATGCGGACGCGCTCGCCGGGCTCGGACTCGAGCGCGAGGCTTGCGTTCGGATCGTGGACCGGGTCGTAGTGAAAGACTTTGCCGTTCACCAGCACGCCCTTCCAACCGCGGCCCATCGTGATGTCCTCGGCCGACGTCCCGACCTCGAACAGATCGCCGTGCACGAGCACGTACTCGCGGTCGGGCTTCGGATATTCCGAGCTGTACCCCTCCTTCGGATCGACGATGATCACACCGTACATGCCGCGCGAGATGTGCTCGGCCATCGAGTCGGCGCCGCAGTGATAAATGAAGACGCCGGGATACTCGGCCTCGAACGAGAACTGCTTCGTGTCGCCGGGCTTGATGGCCTCGAATTCACCGAGCACGTCGGCGCGCGCGGCATGAAAATCCATCGAGTGACTTTGCTTGTTGTGCTCGTCGTTGATCAGCGTGAACTCGACGATGTCGCCCTCGGTCACCCGCACGAGCGGGCCGGGGATCGTGCCGCCGTACGTCCACATCGGATGCGTGGTGCCGGAGTTGTCGACGACGAGATCGACTTCGCGTACGCGAATCTCGACCTTCACCGTTTCGGCCGCGGCGGCTCCCAGCGAGAGCGCGGCGGCGGCGGCGACGGCCAAGGAAGAAGTTAGCTTTTGCATGAATAGGTCCTTCCGCTGATGGAGCGTTTCTCCCTAGTCAAATTCCGTGCCAATTCCTATCTCGTTGATTGGGTGGGAATTTGCTGCGCGTGTTGTGCTCGCGACAACGCCCGGGGCGTAGTCATTCGGACAACCGCGTGTCCCGATGACGACGCGTAACTTCAGCCGCCTCGCCGGCATCGTCACGGACCTGACCGAGTCGATGCCGTGCGAGGCCCGCTATCAGCGGTTGCTGGATACGTTTCGCGCGAGCTTCCCTTGCGACGCGATCGCGCTGCTCGAGCTCGACGGAAGCGTGCTCGTGCCGAGAGCGGTGCAGGGATTCAGCCCGGATACGCTCGGCCGCCGCTTCGTCGTCACGGAGCACCCGCGGCTCGCCCGGCTGCTCGACAGCCGTGCCGCTGTACGCTTTCCGGCAGACTCCGCGCTCCCGGATCCTTACGACGGGCTCGTCGACAACGCGAACGGCCACCTATACGTGCACGACTGCATGGGCGTCGCGCTGCGCATCGAGGGCGAGCCGTGGGGCGTGCTGACGCTCGACGCGCTGCGGCCGGGGCAATTCGAGACGATCGACGACGACGTGTTCGGCGCGTTCGCCGCGGTCGCCGCGGCGACGGTGCGGGCGGCGGACTGGATCGAGCGCCTCGAGATGCAGCTCGAGCGGCACCACCGGATCAACCTCTCGGGCGTCGGCGAGCGCGCGGCGGACGAGCTGATCGGCGAGAGCGAGCCGATCCAGCGCGTGCGGCGCGAGGCGCGCACGGTCGCACCATCCGATCTGCCGGTGCTGATCCTCGGCGAGACGGGCGTCGGGAAGGAGCTCGTGGCCCGAATGATTCACCATCACTCCGCCCGCGCGCAGGAGCCGATCGTCCATATCAACTGCGCGGCCCTGCCCGAGTCGCTCGCGGAAAGCGAGCTCTTCGGACACGCGCGCGGCGCGTTCTCCGGCGCGACGGAGGATCGGATCGGCAAGTTCGAGCTCGCCCATGACGGCACGCTGTTTCTCGACGAGGTCGGCGAGCTGCCGCTCCCGGTGCAGGCGAAGCTGCTCCGCGCGCTGCAGAGCGGCGAGATACAGCGGCTGGGCTGCGACCGCGCCCGGCGCGTGGACGTGCGCCTGATTGCCGCAACGAACCGCAACCTCGAGGAGGAAGTGCTCGCCGGCCGGTTCCGGACCGACCTCTATCACCGGCTCAGCGTTTACCCGCTCCGCGTACCGCCGCTCCGCGAGCGCGGCGATGACGTGCTGCTGCTCGCGGGCTACTTCCTCGAGCGCAACCAGCGGCGGCTCGGATTACGCGGCGTGCGTCTCGGCGCGGCGGCCCGGCGCTGGCTGCAGAGCTACTCGTGGCCCGGCAACGTCCGGGAGCTGGAGCACGCGCTGTCGCGGGCGATCATCCGCGCGTTGGCCGAGGGGCAGCCGCGCGACCAGCTGCTCGAGCTGACGCCGAGGCACCTCGGTGCCGCCGACGGCGACGCCCGAGCGGCAGTGTCGAACGGCGCATCCGTGCCCGAGATCGAGCTCCCCGAGATCGACGTGACTTTGCGGGACGCCGTCGACGACTTTCGCCGCGACCTGATCCTGCAACGCATTCGAGCCCATGGAGGCAACCGCGCGGCGGCGGCCCGCTCGCTCGGCCTCGATCGCGCCAATTTCCATCGATTGCTGAAGAAGCTCGGGATACACGGCTGAGCCGACCGCGATTGCGCAGCCCGCTCGGCATCCACCGCCCGATCCCGCCGCCGCGGCCGCGCACCGGCCGCGGCGCGTCTTTTGACGCCGCCGCGGCGCTTGCCTACGCTTGATCTCATCGCGCGCCCCGGGGGAGATCGGGGCTTCGACGCAAGCGAAACGGAGGACGAATCACGTGGACAAGCGACACCCGTCAACGAAGGCTTTGTCGGCGTCCTTGGGCTTCGCCGTCTGCCTCGGCGCCGTTTCCGCGGCTGCGCAAGAGACGTCGAACGTGCAAACGGCCGAGACGGATTCGAGCTCGTGGACCGCCCCGCGCACGCCTTGGGGCGATCCCGATTTGCAGGGCAAGTGGCCTCTCGACTCCGCGGGCCAAACGCCGTTTCAACGCCCGCCCGAGCTCGGGGAGCGCGCCTGGCTCACCGACGAGGAGTATGCCGCGGCCCTCGAGCAGGCGGCCCAGCTGGCCGACAACTACCAGGAGGAGCTCGAGGCCAACCGGATCGGTTCCGGCCATTGGTTCGAGTGGGGCAAGCCGCTGCGCCAGACGTCGTTGATCATGGAGCCGGCGAACGGCCGCATTCCGCCGATGACCGAAGCCGGTCGTGCGGAGGCGGCGAACATGAAGAGCAGCTGGTCCGAGGATGTGTTCGACGAGATCTCCGATTTCAACGCCCTCGACCGCTGCATCACCCGCGGAATGCCCGCTTCGATGATTCCGTTCCCGTACAACAACGGGGTGGAGATCATCCAGACGCCCGGCTACGTCGTGATCCGGCTCGAGCTCATCCACGAGACGCGCATCGTTCCGCTCGACGACCGCGCGCCGCCGGCGGAGATACGGCAGTGGCTCGGCATCTCGCGGGGTCGTTGGGACGGCGACTCGCTCGTGATCGAGACGACGAACTTCAACGGCCTTTCCCCGATGGTGATCGTCGGCCCGAGCAACGAGCCCGTCCCGACGAGCCCATCGCTGCGCGTCACGGAGCGGCTCACGCCGACCGGTCCGAATACCCTTCAATACGAAGCCTGGGTCGAAGATCCGGAGGTCCTCACGGCCCCGTTCAAGATCTCCTACCCGTGGACCCGAAACGAGGACTACAAGTTCTTCGAGTACGCCTGCCACGAGGGCAACACGGTCGTTCGAAACTACATCGAAACCACGAACCCGCGCTTCGTCGGGGAGGAGAACGCGGGGGTCAATTTCGACGTGCAGGAATGGCTCCGGCTCTCGGTCGATCGCTTCCAGGAAAGCGAGGAGGAGACACCGCCAGAGGAGTGATCTCGCCCCGCTTTCGGAAAGATCGGCGTGCCGGCCCGGGGCGCGCCGGTCTCGTGCGGCATGCAGAAGCCCTGCCGCAGCACGAAGCCGGGCGGGGGAGGTGCGTGCGTCGTGATCGCAGCGCGCCGTATCGAGAGGCGCGCCTCCGTCACGCGACGGCGGGATCCCGGTGGACTCGGCGGGAAACTGCGCAAGCGCCGGTCGGGGGCACGCAAAAAAGAAGGAGCACCGCGATGAGCAGGGGATCGAAGCGTGCAACCAGCCGAGGGCAACGAGAGCGCGAGACTGCAAACCCCGGGCGGATGCCCGAGCCGCCGTCGCCAGTCGCCCTGGCCGTCGGCCTCGCCCTTTCCGCCGGTCTCGCCGGCGTCGCGTCGGCGCAAGCGCCGCGCGAAGGCGCTCAGGGGCAAGCGATCGAGGAGGTGACGGTCACCGGCTCGCGAATCACTGCGACGGGGATGACGACGCCGACGCCCGTCACCGTCGTGCAGGTGGACGAGCTCAGCAACATGGCGCCCGGTCAGCTGATCGACGCTCTCGACCAGCTGCCGCAGTTTGTGAACAACGCGCGGCCGAACACGGCCGCGAGCAAGGCGGACTCGGCCGGCGCCTCCAACCTCAACATGCGCAGCATCGGCTCGAAGCGGACCCTCGTGCTGCTCGACGGCCGCCGCATCGTGCCGTCGAACCGCCTCGGCATCGTCGACATCAACCTGTTCCCGGAAGCCCTGCTCCAGCGCGTGGAAACCGTGACCGGCGGGGCGTCTGCGGCCTACGGCACCGACGCGGTCGCCGGAGTCGTGAACTTCATTCTCGATACCGACTTCACGGGCCTCGAGACGCATCTTCAGGGCGGCGTCACGAGCCGCAACGACCACGACAGTTACGAGGTCTCGATCGCGGGCGGCACGCCGATCGGCGAGCACCTCCACTTCATCGGCGCGCTCGACCGCTTCGACTCCGAGCGCATCGATAACCTCGACGGACGCGAGTGGTATCGCGGCATCGGCCTCGTCACGAGCTCCGACTTCCTCGCGACAGGGCAAGGTCCGCGCCTTCTGACGCGCGAGAACGTGGTCTCCACGGAGTACACGAACGGCGGGATGATCGACGCGCCGGGCACGTCGATCGACCGGCTGTACTTCCTGCCCGACGGCTCTCTCGCACCGTTCGAGTTCGGCGAGCACGCGACCGTCGGGACGGGGACGAACAACATGGTCGGCGGCAGCGGCTATAACCCCACGGACTTCGATACCTCGATCCACACGCCGGCCTACCCCGACGGCTCGCGCTCGGGCTCGTTCGTGCCGGACAGCGAGCGCAGCACCGGCTTCGCGCGGCTCACCTACGACCCGAGCGAGGAATTGCGCCTCTATTTCGAGGGCATGTGGGGCTCGACCGAGACGGACAGCGCCGGCACGCTGCCGCTCGGGCACTCGATCTGGGCACTGACGATATTCCCGGGCAACGCATTCCTGCCCGACGAGATCAATCAGGCGATGATCGACGAGAACATCCCGTCCTTCCGCCTGCAGCGCTATCACACGGAGGCCGATATCGCGCAGGACCGGTTCATCATGTCGAACGACACGCTCTCGTTCACGGTCGGCTTCGAGACGGAGCTCTCCGGCGGCTGGGAGCTCCAGGGCTACGTGCAGAGCGGACGCAATGACAACGAGCTGATTTTCTCCGACTTCCTGCGCCGCGACCGGCTGCCGATGGCCGTGGACGCGGTTCGGGATCCGGCGACGGGAGAGATCGTTTGCAACGTCACGCTCTTGAGCGACGAGTTCGATGACTGCGTGCCGGTCAATCTCTTCGGCCGCGGGCGCGCCTCGCCGGAGGCGATCGCGTGGGTCGCGGACGACATGTTCGTCCGCGCCGACCTCGAGCAGAACAATGCCGAGCTGTCGGCGAGCAGCGAGATCTCCGAGGGCTGGGGCGCAGGCCCGGTTTCGCTCGCCGTCGGCGCATCTTGGCGCGAGCAGCAGATCGAGCACCGGATCGGCCCGCCGCATCTCGTGAACCAGCCGCCGCTCGCGAACGACCCCGCGCGCGGCATTCGCGGCATCACGATCGCCTCTCTCGGAACCGACGACCGCCTCGAGTTCGTGGATCTCGACAACTTCGAGGGGCGCTTCGACGTCAAGGAGCTCTTTGCCGAGACGCTGCTGCCGCTGATCGCGAACCGCCCTCTGGTTCGGCAGTTGAACGCGAGCCTGGCCGCGCGCTGGGCCGACTACTCGGGCAGCGGCGACATCTGGGCGTCGAAGATCGGCCTCGACTGGAGCGTCAACGACGTGCTGCGCGTGCGCGGCACGCTTTCCCGCGACGTCCGGGCCGCGAGCCTCGAGGAGCGCTTCGACCGTCAGGGCCAGGGCACGTCGCTCGAGGACCCGGAGCTCGACAACGAGCGATACACGACCTTCCAGCTCCGCGGCGGCAATCCGAACGTCTCGCCGGAGGAGGCCGACACGTTCACGGTCGGCGCGGTGTACCAGCCGGCGCGCGTCGACGGCCTCTCGATGTCGCTCGACTGGTACGACATCGAGGTGGACGGCGCAATCGACTTTCTCGGCGTCCAGGAAATCGTCGACCAATGCTTCGAGACGGGCGCCGCGGAGTTCTGCGGCCGCATCACGCGCGATCCGAATACGAACATCATCACCCTGGTGGAGAACACGTTCGCGAACGTCGACAAGCGGAACGTCAGCGGGCTCGATCTCGAGGTGGCCTACTCGCGCGACATCAATCTCTTCCGGCAGGGCGCCGAAAGCCTGCGGTGGCGGTTCATCGCGAGCTGGCTCGACGAGAACTCAACGACGGAAGCAGGTGCCGCGAAGCGCGATGTCGTCGGGGAGCTGGGCGGCGCGGGCGTGCCCGAGCTGCAATGGACGAGCAACCTCGCCTACGACAACGGGCCGTTCACGCTGTTCCTTCAGGGACGCTGGATCGACAGCGGCGTGGCGGACATCGATTTCGTCGAGGGCGTCGACATCGATGACAACTCCGTCGAATCCATGTTCTACACGAACCTGCGGGCAAGCTATCGAGGCCGGCTCGGAAGCGGCGGGGAGTGGGAGGCGTTCGCGCACATCGCGAACGTGTTCGACGAGGACCCGCCTCTCATTGCCGGCTGGTCGGCGTTCGGCGGCACGGGCATCGGCACGAACGAGAGTCTCTACGACGTTCTCGGCCGGCGCTACACCGTCGGGTTCCAGCTGCGCTACTGAGGCTCGGCCGCGGCGGCCGGCCTTGCGCCGGCCGCCGCGCGTACCGCTCGCTTGCCCCCCTACCGATCCGCCGCTAGAGTGGCGTGTCCCGACGAGCCGGGCCCGAGGGCGCTTCGGGCTTCGACGGTATCGGAGCGGCGTGACACACGGAGGTTCATCGCTTGAGACGCTCGATCATGATCGCGAAGCTGCACGGCCTGCGCGTCACGGGCGCGGATCTGCACTACGAAGGATCGATTGCGCTAGACCCGGACCACTGTGAGCAGGTGGGCCTGCTGCCGTTCGAGTTCGTCGAGATCTGGAACAAGGCGACCGGCGCGCGGATCAGCACCTACGTGATCTACGGTGCTCGCGGCAGCCGCTGCTGCCTGCTCAACGGCGCAGCGGCGCGCTACTGTCAGGTCGGCGACGAGCTGATCATCGCCGCGCGAGCCGACGTCGATCCGTCGGAGCTGTCGAGCGTGACGCCGCGCGTTGCGATCTTCGACGCGAGCAACCGCCTCACCGACTTGCGCGAGCTCCGAATCGAGCCCGACGGTCCCGAGCGCTGGCGCGTCACGCCCTCATCGCCGCAACGGGCCCGCTCCACCGGATAACGCGCCGGCGACGCGCCCCCCGACGGGCGCCTTCCGCCCCATTTGGATTCGTACGGGAATCGTTGCAAACTCGTCCGCAACGCTGCGCGGCGAGCGTCCGCGCAGTCGAGACGAGGCCGGACGGCGCTGCGCACGCCGAAACCGGCGAAGCAGTCGCTCGAGACTCGGGGAGAATCGGAGATGGGAATAAAGAAGGGACGGTGGCCGCGCGCCGTGTTCTACGACTCCAAGGGAACGCTCTTCGACTGGCCGTGGACGTGGAAGCAGGCGGCCCGAGAGATCGTGCAGAAGTACGATGCCGGCGTCGACGCCGAGACGTTCGCCGAGACGTGGGCGAGGTTCTTCGAGGGTTTCCACCGTCGGGCGGCGGCGTATCGGTACACGCCGGTCTCGGATCTCGTCGGGCAAGCGCTCGTCACGGCTTTCAAGATCCACGACATCGACGGATCTGCGGATGACGTCCACTTCATGCTGGACCTGCAAGACCAGGTGCAGCTGTTTCCCGACACGGAAGCCGCCCTGCAGGAGCAGCAGGACATGGGCGTCAAGGTGCTGATCTACTCGGACGTCGAGCGGAAATACCTCGACATGTACGTGAGCAAGTTCAAGACCTTCAAGCCCGACTTCGTCGGCACCACGGACCAGGCCGGCTTTCACAAGCCGCACCCGAAGACGTACTACTGGGTCCTGCAACAAACCGGGCTCGACGTCCGGGATTGTCTCTACTGCGCCGGGCCGACCTTCGATTGCCAAGGCGCCATGGCCATCAACATGGTCACGGCGCAGATTCGCCGGTCCGGGATGGCGAGGGACACGTTCTTGCCCGGCGACACGCCGGCCGACTACGAGGTCGACGACCTCCACGGCGTGACGGAGATTCTCAAGCGAAATCACATCGGCTGATCAGCGCAGGCGCCACGCCGGCTTGAAGACCGCAAGCAGCATCGCGACGGTCAGCAGCGCGACGGCGACGATCGGTGCGAGAACGAGCGCAAGGGGTTCCTGCGGCTGCACGGCGCCTGCCGAAGCCTCCAACGCGGCGGACGCTTGGACGCCGAGGCGCGGCACGAGCACGAGAAGCACCGCGGCCGTCAGGGCCGCGGTGATCGCGAGCTTGAGCGTGACCCACCAGTATCGAAGCAGCCCCCATTCCGTGAGCACGCCGAGCGCCACGCCCGAGCCGAGCGAGACGACCGCGAACGGCGAAAGCACCCATGCGCCGATCAGGTGCGCGGCCGGGTAGACCGCGGCCGCGGTCGCGCCCGCGCGGCCGGCGATTCCGAGCGCGACGAGCGCGAGATCGAGACCGAAAACGCCCGCAGTAGCCGCAAGATGAACGGCGAGCAGGAGCCGGCGCGAAAACCTCGAAATCCGTGCCGCTTGCATCGACTGGCCTCCTGATTCGATCCGAGAACGCCGCCCGCCTCCCCGGCGCGCTCGCCGCCGAGGCATTCAAGGAATCGGACGCGGTGTAAGATATTGAACACCGTGTCCGGAATACTCAACGGACGATCGCGCCGAGAAGTTCGTTATCGAACACCGGGACCGCGATCGTTCGATAAAAGCAATACGAAGGGGCGACCGATGGCACGAACGATCGACAGACGCGCGGCGCGGACTCGGCAGGCGCTGCATCAAGCCCTGATTACGTTGATTCTTCGCAAGGGCTACGAAGCGATCACGGTCCAGGACATCATCGACGAAGCCGATGTCGGCCGGTCGACGTTCTACGCGCATTACACGGGCAAGGAAGACTTGCTCCGCAAGGGTTTTCAGGCGCTGGGCGCTCTGCTCGACGGCGAAAGCGAAGCGTCGGGCCGCGGCGGCCGTCGCGGCGAGCCGCTGCCGTTCAGCCGCGCGCTGTTCGAGCACGCCTGCGAGTACAAGCACGTCTACAAGGCGCTCGTCGGCGGCCGGGGCGGCACGGTCGCAACGAACGAGATTCGGCGGCTTCTCTCCGACGTCGTGCGCCGGGATCTGGCGAGATACGAGCGCGCGGGATTGCCGGCGGACCTCGTCGTGCGGTTCGTCGTCGAGACGTTTCTTTCGGTGCTCGGCTGGAGCCTGAAGCGCAAGCCGCACGTGCCGCCGGCCGAGATGGACGCCGTCTTTCGGCAGCTCGTGCTGCAGGGCATCGGTGCCAAGCACGCGAACGCGCCCGGCGCACGCGCCGCTTCATCGCCTGCCGGGGCGGAAGCGCCGCCTTGATCCTTCGTCGCGGCGAAGAAGGGCCCGTGAATTACTCGTGGCGAAGTGCGCTTATAGCACGTGCGACGTCGTGTAGTGCTCGCCGAGAACGTCGTAGCCGAAATCGTTCGTGAGATCGCGCCACACGGAGTGGATGTGGTTCGCGTCGTTTTGCGTGTTGTCGTACTCGATCAGGAAGGTCGGGCCGTGGATTCGGTAGTAGTGCGGCTGGCCGGGCTGCGCGCTGCCGGCCCACGCGAAGTGAATCGCGCCGACGTCTGCTTGCATGATCTTCTGCAGCTGTGCGTCGGCGATCTCTTGTCGCATGCGGCCGAGATAAACGCGGATCAGTGCCATCAACGCATCGGCCTGCTCCGGCATCATGTCGCGCACCGCGAGCCCGACCGGCGAGCCGATGTCGACGCGGCGCGAATTGCTCGTGAAGATGTCCCGCGGCGATTCCGCTCGGAAAATCACGCGCTCGCGTGCTTCCCCTTGGAACATCGCGAGGAGCTCGCGACCGAGACGCTGCTCGTCCGCGAGGACTTCCATGCCCGCGTGCGGACCGTCGCGGACGATCGCCGGATTGCTGCCCATGAAGGCCGGCGACGTCGAGACGAGCCGCCCCTCGTTCAGCGTGACGTTCAGCGAAAGATGATGCCCTTCGATGCGCCAGCCCCAGGCGCCGTGCGCGCCCGGCTCGCCGAAGATCGACACGAAGTAGCGGTCCGGATCGCGGATGTCGCGGCGCTCCCGCTCGAAGAGGATCTGATCGAGGTACATGATCCCGAACGCCTTATCGAGGCCCTCGCGGCTCAATGCCGTGGCGAGCAGGCGGTCTGCAAGGCGCCGCTCGCCGCGCGCGAGCTGCTGATACGGCAGCCCCTGGCGCTCGACGGGAGTGAAGTGCCAGTTCAGGCGCTCGTCGTCCGTGAACGCGAACGTGGCCTGCTCGCGGCTCGGGCCATCGAGCGCAGCGAGAAACTGCGCGGCGCGGTCGGCCATCTCGCCGGCGATATCGTCGAATGCGGCCGCCCACACCGCGCTCGCCGCCAGAACCGTGCACGCCAAGAAGCCCGCTCTCGTCCTCATGGCTCTCCCCCTGCTCCGAATCACTGTGGATGTGCGCTCGGCAGCGCGATCGCCTCGGCCTCGGGAGATTCTACCCCGCTGCCCGGCGGCGGGGATCCCCGGGTCGCGAGCCGCCTGTCGGATCGCCGGCCGCGGCTCGCGCCGTGCTCGAGGCCATACGCCGCTGCGCTACTACGACCCGGCCCTTAGCGTGTCCGGATATCTAGTTATTGACAATAGCTAGACTGCTACGAGAACATCGGCTAGTGATGCGTTTGGAGGCGGCGCTGATGGTCTCGAATGCCGAGCGGATTCGCGGTCTGACGCGGAGCTATCGCTATCTGCGAGGGTACGAGCAGATCCCCTTCGGCCTCTGGGCCGCGACGCCCCACCTGCTCGACCGCGAAGGCCCCGGCTTCCTGCCGATGTTCCTGCTGGCTTCCGCCGTTGCGCTCGCGGCCACCCATGCGATCAAGCGCTACTACGATCGCCGTTTCGGCGTCGTCGCGGCGTCCGGCGGCACCGGTTGGCGCGTCGTCGCGATCGGCGTGCCCGGCTTTTTCGCGCTGCAGTTCGTTTCGAACGGTCTCGACCTGCGCGTGCAGCTCGGCTTTCTCGCCGTCGGCGTCGCGTTCGCCGTCTACGCGCTGCGCCATTTGGAGCTCCATTGGCAGAAGCTTCTCGTCGGGGTCTTCTTGATGATCGTCTCCGTGTGGCCGCCGATCACGGGTCCGCTCGGGCCGGACGAGCTGTGGAGCAACGTCTTCGCCATCGGCTTCCCGTTGGTGTGGATCGCCATGAGCGTCTTGGATCACCGAACGCTCGTTCGCGCTTTCGAGTCCGCGCGGCTCGCGCAAGCGAACGGAGCGCACTGATCGCGACGATGGAAGCGCCCGAGGCTTTCGAACAGGTCATCGCCGCCGACAAGCTCGTGCACGAGCCGGCGCGGCTCGCGGTGCTGACCGCGCTCTCGGCGTGCGAGTCCGCGGATTTCGTGTTTCTGCAGCGGCTGACGGGCCTGCAATCGGGCAATCTGTCGCAACACCTTGCGAAGCTCGAGCAGGCCGGGCTCATCACGCTCTCGAAGGGATTCGCCGGCAAGTACCCGCAAACGACGGCGCGGATCACCGCTGCGGGCCGCAAGGCGATCGACGAGCACTGGGCTCGCCTCGAGGCGCTGAAGAAGGCGGCGGCGAGGTGGGCGCGACGCTCCGGCTCGTGACTCGCGGCCGTATAAGGGACCGTTATGCCAGCAGGGGGACCGTCGGTACAGGTTGAAGCGAGATAGTAGATAACGGCAGATCGAGCCTCCCTCCCGGCGGAGGCGGCCCGCCCCCTCGACTTTCGGGTACCTGAATCTCCCGTGCGCTAAGGGCCTGGTCGCGCGTGCCTTGGGGCCCGCTCGTGTGGCCGACCCCAGCAGCCACTTGACCGGCTGCAGCGGCGGCGGATACTCGCTTGGTCGACAAAGAGAGGACATGCCATGCCGACTTCCGCCTACCACGACGGCATGCGTCGGCTCCAGGACGCCCGCGAAACCCGCGCCCTCGCCGATCGCCTCGAACAGGTGACGATGCGCAGCGCGTTCACCGAGGAAGACAAGGCCTTCATCTCGCGCTGCCGCATGTTCTTCATCGCCACGGCCGATGCCGCCGGCCAGCCCGACTGCTCGTACAAGGGCGGCGTCGCGGGTTTCGTGCGCGTCGTCGACGAGCACACGCTCGCGATTCCGGACTACGACGGCAACGGCCAGTACCGCACCTGGGGCAACTTGCTGGTGAACCCGCGCGTCGGCCTGCTGTTCATCGATTTCGAAAAGCCGACGCGTTTGCGCGTCAACGGCACGGCGAGCATCAGCGCCGACGATCCGCTCATGAGCGAGCTGCCCGGCGCCGTGTTCGTCGTGCGCCTCCGCGCCGAGCGCATTTTTCCGAACTGCCCGCGCTACATCCACAAGATGCAGCTCGTAGAGGAGTCGGTTTACTCGCCGCGTCCCGGCCACACGCCGCCCGTGCCTGCGTGGAAGACGTTCGACGTGTTCAAGGATGCGCTGCCGGCGAGGGACCGCGAGCGGCCGAAGTGACGATCTCGACCACGTGCCAGTACGGTCCCGGGCTCGAGCCGGCAAGGCAAGACGCACTATCACGGGCCGCGGAGGGTGCGCTGGCAGGACGTCAATCGCGACGGCCGCCGCGATCTCGTCGTCGAGTTCCGCTAGTCGAAGCTCGACTTCAGCGAAAGCGACATGACGCTTGTGCCGGCTAGTCCAGGCAAACGGTGCCGTCCGGCAACACCGAGACCGTAAGGCGTGTGTTCGGCTGGACGAGCCGAGCGAGCGCGTCGCGATCGACAGATATGACGCCGGACCGCTCGCGGTCGGAATCGTAGTGTGGATCGTATCGGCTCCGTTGCTCGTGACGTCCGCAGAGCCGGATCTTGATGTACGCCCGCTGCTGCGGTAATCGAGCTTTCGCGCTGCTTCGATTGCGGCTCGGTATGCGGATCCGCCCGCCAGCGATGTCCTTTGGGGTGACAGGTTGCGTCGGAGCCCAATCAGCCGAGGCCGAGTCGCGAACGCCGCTCGCATCGTCGGTCGGCGTAGAGTCGGCCGAGCCGAACTCGACCGCCTTCACTTCCGTGCATGCGAAGTCGTCGCCCTTGTAAAGAAGCGGCTCGCCGAGGGCGGTGGCAAGCGCATAAGAGAAGCAGTCTCCGAAATTCAACGCTGCGCGGTGACGCCCCTTGCCGAAACGACTGTATGCACGGCGTGCCGCAAGTGCCTGTTCGCTGTCCACTGCAATGACCTCTATTTCGGCCTTGCTGAGGAAAAGATCCAGATCACGGAGGCCGTCGGCCCCGTAGCGCGTTTCCAGCACGATCGAAACCTCGACGAACGCAACAGCGGACATCAGACGCCTTTCCGCTGCGGCGACTGCCTCGAGGTACTGCCGCCGCTCGGGCTCGTTCTGCATGATTGCAAGCAGCGCCGACGAATCGACGACCATCAGCGCGGCAGCCCCCGCTCGTCGTAACCGAGGATTTCGTCGGACGTCCGCGCGTCGAGAACGGGCAGGCTTGCGCAGTGCTCGGCGCCATGGCGTCACGCGCGCCAGCCATAAACGGCACGCGCTACGACAATCGCATCGTGTTCGTAAAGATCGAGTCGCCACGCCTGCTCGAGATGATTCACGGCGCAGATATCGATGACGATCCCAACCGATTCAGAACCGTCGTGACCTTCGACGAGCAAGATGACGGAAAGACCGTCATTACGTTGCGTCAGCTGCATCCGAGCAAGGAGCGTCGCCATCGCATTCGGAGCCGTCGAGCTCGGCTATCAAACCCTCGGCAAGCTCGCGAGACATGTCGAGGCCCTGAAAGGCAAGGAGACGAAATGAGACGCTTGGTCGCTTGGAATCTAATGACCCTCGACGGCTATTTCGACGGGGAAAACGCCTGGGACCTCGGCTTCTCGGAAACGGTCTGGGGCGAGGAGCTCGAGGCGTTCTCGCTGGAGCAAGGCAAGGAGATCGGGACACTGCTTTTCGGCCGGCGCACCTATGAGGGCATGGCGAGCTACTGGACCACGCAGACCGGGCCCATAGCGGACATGATGAATTCCCTTCCGAAGGCGGTAGCGACTCGCACGCTGAATGAAGCCACTTGGAACAACACACGGCCTCTGAAAGGCAACGCGGTCGAAGCAGTGAAAGCCCTGAAGGCCGAGGCCGGCAAGGACGTCTACGTGTTCGGCAGCGCGGATTTGCTCTCCTCCCTACTTGCCGCCGGACTCGTCGACGAATACCGCATCTGCCTCGCACCGGTGGTGCTGGGCAGGGGTCGTCCCCTGTTCCCGAAGCAGGACCGGCAGATCGAGATGCGCCTTAAAAGCACGCGGCCACTCAAGACCGGCGGCGTGATCCTTACTTATTTGTTGGGCAACTAGCGGAGTCGTTGCTTCAGGACCGGTGGCTCACGGGCTGCGAGCGGCCTGTCGAATCGCCGGCCGCGGCTCGCGCCGTGCTCGGATCTGAGCGAAACGCCACATCGGCGTCGACCTTCTTCACGTCGGCGAATCCGGGGCTGCCCTAGAATCGATTCGCCGGCGCGGGGCGCCGCGCACGATAACCAGAACGAAGCTGGAGGGGACGTCCATGCACAGATCACCCACACGACGCCGCACGTTCCGCGTGACGGGCGCCCTCGCCGGCGTCGCGGCAGCCTTCACGCTCGGGTTCATCGCCGCAGGCGACGGCCGGGCGCAGCAGGGGCAGCAGAACGCGCCGCCGGCGCCGTGCGGCCCTGCCGGCGATCTGCCCGCCGAGCTCGCCCGCAACGTCGCGGCGGATTCGCGCTGCTTCGAGCTCCGGATGTACACCGCGGACCCGACGCGCGACGGCGTCGGCCAGTTCAAGGGCGGCATCAACGAGCTTCACCAGCGCTTCCGCGAGAACGAGGTAGCGCTTTTCGAGAAGCACGGCGCGGAGGTCATCGGCGTCTGGCAAAGCCTCGACAATCCCCGCACGCTCGTCTACATGTTGGCCTACCGCGACCGCGCGCATCGCGAGCAAGTCTGGGAGGATTTCGGCGCCGACCCCGAATGGGATGCGCTCCGACAAAAGTACTTCGTGCCGCTGGAGCGGCCGGCGGTCTACATGCTGAGCGCCGCGGATTACTCGCCGCTCAAGTAGCCGCGCCGGTCATGCAATCCGATTTTCCGCTCGGCTCGAGACGCCTTCTTGCGGCCGGCGCGCTGGCGGCCTCCTCCGTGTGCGCCGCGCCGGCCGTCGACGGCCCGGCGCTCTTGTCGTCCCCCAATCGCGAGTGGCTCACCTACGGCGGCAACTACGCCGAGACGCATTACAGCCCGCTCGATCGAATCGATCGGAGCAACGTGGATCGGCTCGCCGTCGCGTGGCAGTGGGAGATCACCGGCACCGACGGCAACCTCGAATCCACGCCGCTCGTCGCCGACGGCGTGTTGTACGCGACCGGGACGTGGAGCAGCGTCTTCGCGCTCGATGCGGCCACCGGCGAGCTCTTGTGGCGCTGGGATCCGGGGCTCGTCCGCGGCGGTAAGGCGAACGGCGGGCCGAGCAGCTGCTGCGGGCCGGTGAACCGCGGCGTCGCGCTCTACGGCGACAAGGTCTATGTCGGCTTGCTCGACGGCCGCCTCGTCGCGCTCGACCGCGAAACCGGCCTTCCGGTCTGGGCCGTGCAGACGACGCCGCTCGGCTCGGATTACGCGATCACCGGCGCACCACGCGTCGTGAACGGGAAGGTGATCATCGGCAACGCCGGCGCGGAGTTCGGCGTCCGGGGGTTCGTCAGCGCGTACGACGCCGAGACCGGCGAGCAGGTCTGGCGCTTCTACACGGTGCCGGGCAACCCGGCCGACGGCTTCGAGAACGAGGCGATGCGGCGCGCGGCGGAGACCTGGACCGGCGAATGGTGGGTCATGGGCGGCGGCGGCACGGCGTGGGACAGCTTCGCGTACGACGCCGAAGCTAACCTTCTTTACGTCGGCGTCGGCAACGGGTCGCCGTGGAATCACGCGATCAGGAGCCCGCACGGTGGCGACAACCTTTACCTCTCGTCGATCGTCGCGCTCGATGCGGACACCGGCGAGTACGCGTGGCACTTCCAGCTCGTCCCGGGCGACAGCTGGGACTACACGGCGTCGCAGCCGATGATGCTGCTCGATCTCGTGATCGACGGCCGCGAGCGCAAGGTGCTCGTTCAGGCGCCGAAGAACGGCTTCTTCTACGTGCTCGATCGACTCACGGGCGAATTCCTCTCCGCCGCGCCGTTCTCGAAGGACATCACGTGGGCGTCGGGAATGGATCCCGAGACCGGCCGGCCGATCGAGAATCCCGAGGCGCGGTACGAGGTCACCGGCAAAGGCGTGTGGCTCTCGCCCGGACCCGGCGGCGCGCACAACTGGCAGCCGATGTCGTTCAACCCGGCGACCGGGCTCGTCTACTTCACCGCCGTGAGCTCGCGGTACTGGTACAACGACGTGCGCAACGTTCGGCCGTTCGAATACACGCCCGGCGTGCGCAACGAGGGCGTCACGACGAGCCGCGGCCCGGAGCCGCGGCCCGAGCCGCCGCCGCTGAAGGGCACGGCCGCGCTGCTCGGCTGGGATCCGGTCGAGAACCGCGAAGTGTGGCGCGTCGAGACCCAGGGGTCGAGCGCGACGCTTTCGACGGCCGGCGGCCTGCTCTTTCGCGGGAGCAGCGGCCGGTTCTACGCGCACGACCCGGCTAACGGCGACGTCCTCGCCGTCTGGGACGTCGGCGGCAGCAACTTCGCGACGCCGATCACTTACGAAGTCGACGGCCGCCAGTTCGTCGCGGTCGAGGTCACGGACCCCGCGCGCGTCGTCGCCTTCGCGCTCCCGCGCTAGAACGACTGCTCGAATGAACCACCGAAGTTGAGACGACACCGATGTCGAAGCGCGCGAAAGCTCCACAAACCGTGTCCGGCGCCGAAAGCACCGAAAGCATCGTGGGCGCCGAGCGCACGGAACGCTTGTCCGGCACCCGGCGGGAGTTTCTGAAAGGCGCGGCCGGGGCGGCGGCGCTCGCGGCGGCGCCGCCGGCGAACGCGCAGCAGCCGCAGGCGGAGACGCCGCGGGCGCGGGCGCCGGTGCCGAGCGACGGCCAGCTTCGCCGCGAGGCCGGGCCCGCGTCGACCGTCGGGTCGCGCTTCATCGAGCACCCGGCGTCGGACTTCATGGTCGACGTGCTGAAAAGCCTCGACTTCGAGTACGTCGCCTCGAATCCCGGCTCGAGCTTCGAGTCCCTGCACGAATCGCTCATCAACCACGGCGGCAACCGCAATCCGGAGTTCCTCACGTGCCTGCATGAGGAGTCGTCGGTCTCGATGGCGCATGGCTACGCGAAGATCGAAGGCAAGCCGATGATGGCGCTGATGCACGGCACGGTCGGATTGCTGCACGCCGCGATGGCCATCTACAACGCCTACGCGGACCGTGTGCCGATCTTCATGATCGTCGGCAACCACCAGGAGCCGGGCGGGGGCGTGACCGGCGCGCACAGCGCGCAGGACATGGGCGCGCTCGTACGCGACTACGTGAAATGGGATGCCGAGAGCCTCACGCCCGAGCAGTTCGCGACGGCCGCTGTCCGCGGTTACGCGATCGCAATGACGCCGCCGATGGGGCCCGTGCTCGTCGCGGCCGATCATGACATGCAGGGGCGGCCGCTCGCGGACCCGTCGGCGCTTCGCATTCCGCGCCTCGCGCTGCCGCATCCGCCGCAGGGCGAGCTCGCCGCCGTGCGCGAGGCCGCGCGCTGGCTCGTCGAGGCCGAGCGGCCGCAGATCGTGACGCAAAGGGCCGCGAGAACCGACGCCGGTCTCGACCTGCTCGTCGAGCTCGCGGAGCTTCTGCAAGCGCCGGTCTCCGGCGGCGAGCGCGTCGATTTCCCGTGGCGGCATCCGCTTTACGGGCGCGGCGGCGCGGATTACGAGCCCGATGTCACGCTCGCGCTCGAGGTCAACGACATGTCGACTGTCGCGCGGGCGGCCCGCGCCTCGGGCGGGCGCTCGATCGGCATCTCCTCCGTCGAGCTCGCTCACGGCAGCAACATCCACGACTACGGCCGTTACGCGGAGCTCGATCTTTCGATTCCGGGCGACGCCGAAGCGACGCTGCCCGCGCTGCTGGAGGAGGTTCGCCGTCTCGTCACACCCGGGCGCCGGCGAACCTTCGAGGAACGGGGGGCCGCGATCGCCGCCGCGCATCGCGCCGAGCGCGAGGCCGCGATCGCCGAGGCCCGCTACGGCTGGAACGCGAGCCCGATCAGCATCCCGCGGCTCTGCGCGGAGATCTGGGCGCAAATCCGAAACGACGACTGGTCGCTCGTATCGCGGCAAACGTTCTTGAGCGGCTGGCCGGGCCGGCTCTGGAACATGGACAAGCGCTATCGCTACATCGGGAGCTCCGGCGCGGGCGGCATGGGCTACGGGCCGGGCGCCGCCGTCGGCGCCGCCCTCGCGAACCGCAAGCACGGGCGCCTCTCCGTGAACATTCAGACGGACGGCGACTTGAACTACGCCCCGGGCGTGCTGTGGACGGCCGTGCACCACCGCATCCCGCTGTTGACCGTGATGCACAACAACCGCGCGTACCACGCCGAGCTCATGTATATCCAGCAGAACTGCGGCCTGCATCGCCGGGGCGCGGACCGGGCGCACATCGGCACCACGCTCGAGGATCCCTACATCGACTACAAGAGCATGGCGCGCGGCTACGGCATGTATGCGGAAGGGCCGATCGAGGATCCGAGCGATCTCGCCCCGGCGCTTGCCCGCGCGCTCGACCGCGTCCGCGCCGGCGAGCCGGCGCTCCTCGACGTCGTGACGCAACCGCGATGACGGTGTCGGCGAAAAAGGCTTCGGCGAAAAAGGTGTCAGACACCTTTTCGGACGAAAAATGGTGTCTGACACCGTTTCCTCTCGAGAAAAGGTGTCTGACACCTTTTTTGCAGGCAGCTTTTTTGCCGTTGCTGGCGGCCTGCTTCGCCTGTGGCGCGGCCGCGCAAGACCTCGTCGGGGACGCGGAGCGCGGTGCCGTGCGCTACTCAGAGCTCAGATGCTATGCGTGCCACGGCCATACCGGAGAGACGGGGCCCGCGCCGCGGCTCAACCCTACCCGCTTCAATCAGGCGGGCTTCATCGCCTACGTGCGCAATCCGGCGACGTTCTACCGCGGCAACGTGGGCGGCGCGATGCCCCCCTACGCCGCCGACGACGTCTCCGATCAGGACCTCGCCGACATCTACGCGTACCTCGACGCCCTGCCGTCGACGTCGCCGGCGCTCGAGGACATCCCCCTGCTCGACGAATGACGCGCGGCGCTCGGCGGGTCCAGCCGCGGCTCGTTCCGTCCGCCGCTACTGCATGCTGTACTCGAACCCGAGCGAATAGCGCCGTCCGAGGACGTCGCCGACGAGCGTCGTGCCGGCGATGACCGGGTCGCGATCGAACAGATTGTTCACGTTCAGCGACGCGCGCCACGTGTTGCCGCCGGCCGTATCGCCGGTCCAGAACACGCCGAGGTTCGTGAGGCTCACGGACGGCACGCTGTTGTCGTCGACGTCGACGCCCTCGACCCACGAGATGTTGCGCTTCGTGCGGCTGCGCCAGTTCTGCTGGAGGTTGATGCCGAAGTTGCCGGCGTTGTAGCTCACCGTCGCGGTCAACGTCCGCTTCGGCAGGTTCGCGCTGCCGGCCTGATCGATCTTCGTCCCGCCGAGCGGCGTCGACGAGTTCTCGTCCATGTAGCCGGCGAACGCACGCAGCATCAGCGCTTCGGAGCGGTTGTTCAAGAAATCCGGCTCGATTCGGTACGAGGCCTCGAAGTCGTAGCCGCTGACCTTCGCCGCGTCGATGTTCACGAACAGCGTCTTCACCCGATTGATGCGGCCGGTCGTGGGCGAGCGCTCGACCCGATCGCACAAGGCACCCGTCTCGAAGCACTGATCCACGATCTCCTGCTCCTCGAACGTGCCGATCGCGGACGACAGGTCGACGACGTACCGGTCCGCCGAGAGCTGCAGGCCGGGCACGCGAGTCGGCTGGTACACGAAGCCGACCACCGTCGTGTCGGCCTCCTCCGGCTCGAGATCCGGGTTGCCGCCCGTCAGGTTGAACGTGGTATAGCTCTCGTTGTTGTTCCAAGGATCGGTGACGTCCGTGCCGCGCCCCTGCTGCACGAACAGCTCCTCGAACGAGCCCTCGCGGATGTCGTGCGAGTACGTGCCGCGGAAGCGGAAAGCCTCCGTGAGCTGTAAGCTCAGGCCGCCTTTCCAGACGACTTTCTCGCCGGCGCGCGAGTAGTCCGTAAAGCGCGCCGCCACGCTGAGCTCGCCGTAGCGCCCGTTATCCGTCGAGAAGAGCGGCACGACCTCCTCCGTGAACACCTCCCAGACGTCGAAGCCGCCCTTGAACGTCGGCTGGTCCGAGAAGCGATGCAGGTTCGTCGCCGAGCCGTGCAGGAACGGCGCAATACCGCGGATTGCGACCGTCCCGTCGTCGAGCGTGACGTTATAGATCGGGCCGAGGAGATCGATCGCCGTGTCCTCGATGTACTGATGGATCGATTCCTTCCGATACGTGGCGCCGAACGCGCCTTCGATCGCGCCGGCCCATCCCTCGGCCAGCGTGCCGGTGGCGAGCAGCTCCGCGAAGTGCTGCTTCTGCCGCGAGACGCCGACCTTGTGCCGATCCGGGAAGATGTAGTCCATCGCTTCCTGGGACTGGTTACCGTTGCCGAACATGTTCACCGGCACGCAGTCGCTGATCGTGCCGTCGATGCTGTCGACGGCGATCGGGTAGTCGATCGGACTTGGGATGGACGGATCGAGCTCGAGCGAGTCGGTGTGGAACACCGAGGTGTTCTCGAGCGCCCACTGATGCAGCTCCTCCTCGAGGTTGCGCCCCTGGCGCTCGAGCTCGCGCGCGACGAGCTGGATGCGGCATACGATCTCGCCGGGGTTCTCCGGATCCTCGACCGCGTCCGTCGCGAGATAGAAGCGGTCGAGCCGCTCCCAGTTCTTGTTCTTGTTGCGCTTCTTCGCCTCGCCGTACTGAAACGCGCCGCGGAGATTCCAGTCGCCGACGAGCTCCTTGTCGAAGCCGATCGTCCACGACCACAGCTCGTTCGTGATGACGGGCTGTTCCTGATAGCCCCAGTCGGAATCGAGATAGCCGTGCTGATCGACGCGAATCGAATTGAGCCCCTCCGCTTCCATGGCCTCGCGCACTTCCTCCGGCAGGAACGGGTTCTCACGGAAGGCCGTGATGAACGCGAGACCCGCGTGCCCGAGAAACGTTCCGGAGCCGCCCGAGGTGGTCGGCTCCACGGTGTTCTTCGTGCGGCCGTAGAGTGCATGCCCCCACAGCGTCGTGGTGTCGTTCAGCAGGAAGTCGGTGCCGAGGAAGACCGTCTGCTGCTCGACGCCGACGCGCTCGAAGGTCTGCGGATGCGTGCGCTTCCAGAGATCGTACTGATAGTCGCCGGGTTGGCCGGCTTGCGATTGCTGCGTGCCCGGCTGCCCGGGGAGCGACACGAAGTCGGCTTCCTCGAACGGAATGACGCCGGTGCCGTCCTCCGTGAACTGGTAGCGGTCGAGCGAGAAGCCCGGCTGGCGAATCAATCCGGTGGGCGAGAAGTCCGTGTCGTACACGTAGTCCATCGTCAGCCGCTGCGGGATGCCGGGCGGCGCGCCGGGGAACCACTCCGGATTCAGGACGTAGCCCTGCTCCTTGTCCCAGTCGACGGCATACGCGTCGCCGCGCTCGCCGCGCCGGTAGCCGTCGTTGACCCGCGCCTCGACGGTGCCGAAAAGGTGCAGCCGATCGTTGGCGCCGAGATCGTCGCCCCACGTGACCGAGCCGCGCGTGTACTCGCCGTCGCCGAACTCGTTCATGCCGGTTCGCACGGAGAAATCGAGCCCGGTGAAGTCACGGTCGAGGATGAAATTCGTGACGCCGGCCACGGCGTCCGCGCCGTACGCGGCCGACGCTCCGCCCGTGACGACCTCGACGCGCCGGATCAGCGAGCTCGGCAGATAGTCCACGCTGACCGAGCTGCGGCGATCGGAAGGCACGATCCGCAACCCGTCGAGCAGCACCAGCGTTCGCTCGCCGCCCATGCCGCGCATGTTCAGCTGGCTCTGACCCACGTCGGCGGAGACACGGCCCGCGATGTCGTCGGAGCTCACGTTCCCGAAGTACTGCGGCAGGCTCTCGAGCTGCTGAGCCACGCCGAGGCCGGGCTCGAACATCGTCAGCTCCTCCTGCGCGACGGCCGTGACCGGGACCGGCGAAGCGAAGCCGACGTCGCGCTGAATGCGCGAGCCGGTGACCGTAACCTCCTCGATCGAAGCGGGCGCGGAATCTTGTCCGAGAGCGCACTCGCCGGCGGCGAGCGCAGCGAGCCCCGAGCTCGCGATCGTCAGAGCCTTCCTCGATCTTTTGCGTTGCTTGGCCACAACATTCCCCCCTTCTCGGCAGCCTGCTGGCCTCGGCGTGTCGAGCCGCGAATGCGCGCGCCGCCGATGCCGCGGCGCGTTCGAAACGCACGATTCCCCCTGAGCACCTGTCGCGCCGGCGCCCGCTCCCGCGAACCGCGCCGGCGGTGCGCCCCGATTCTAGTTCAAGAGCAAAGCGCGAGTGGTGTGAAGAAGTGCGGGAGGGCTGTGGGCTTTTCGTCACCGCGCGGCGAGCGCTTCGGCCTCCCTCAACATCTCTGCCGCGGCCGGGAATTCCTTCTTCGCGTTAGCGAGAAAGATCCCTTCGGCCACCATCAGCGGCGTCCAGCCGAGCGTGTTTGTTGCGTTTACGTCCGCGCCTTGGTCGATCAGATACCGGACGATCGAGGGCTGGTTCGAGATGACGGCGCCGTGCAGCGCCGTCATGCCGTCGAAGCGCGGGTCGCCCATGCCGAGCTCGTCGAGGTCGTCGAAGTTCAACGGATAAGTGAGCAGCGTGAATTCCGGGCCGCCGAGCATCGGATAATCGCCGAAGTCGGTATGCGCGTTGATGTCGTTGCCGAGCTCGAGCGCGAGCTTGACCGCTTCGAGCCGCTCGGCTTCCGGCACCCCGACGAACGGGCCCGGGGTCTCGCCCTCGTAGTAATCGAGCCCGGCCGCGGCCATCAACGGCGTGACGCCGCCGACGTTCGGGATCGTCGCGTCCGCGCCGAACTCGGCGAGCAGCGCCATCAGGCGATAGTCCCCGTTGCGCGCCGCGACGTAGAACGGCGTGGCGCCGTTGTACGTGAGGTAGTGCCTGCCGAGCATGAGCCCGGGCGGGTTCATCGTCGTGCCGAGACCTTTCGTGAAGCGCTGCTCCTCGAAGCGCGCGCGAATGTTCGGGTCGGCGCCGTGCTCGAGGAGCTTGCGGGCGAGCTCGAGCGCGGTGACGCGGCCCGTGGGCCGCGGCGCGGTCTCGGGCTCGGCGCTGAGCGCTGCGGCGTCCCACGTGGACCCGGGCTTGTGCAGCCACGCGACGGTGTGCAGCGCGCTGCCGCGCGGATCCGGGGCGTTCGGATCGGCGCCGAAGTCGAGCAGCATGGCGGCGAGGTCGTAATAGGCGTTGACGACCGCCATGTTGAGCGCCGTGGTGCCGTCCGGCGCATGGTCCTCGACGTTCGCGCCGTGCTCGAGCAGCTGGCGTGCGGCCTCGATGCGGTTCTCCCGCACGGCGAAGAGAAGCGCCGTGAAGCCGCCGTGGGATCGAGCGGCGACGTCGGCGCCGGCAGCGACGAGACGCTCCACGGCGGCCGCCTGCCCCGCGCCCGCCGCCCACATCAGCGCAGTCTGGCCGCGGAACGGCTCGACCGCATTGACGTCGGCGCCGTGCGCGATCAGCACGTCGAGCGCTTCGATGCGTCCGTTCAGCGCCGCGCTCATCAGCGCGGTTTGCCCTTCCCGCGAGGTCTCGTTCGGATCCGCGCCGGCCTCGAGCAGGCGGCGCAGCATCGGCGCGCTGCCGTTCGCCGCGGCGAGCGCCAACGGTGTCACGCCGTAGCGCGTCGCGGCGTGAACGTCCGCCCCGGCCGCGAGGAGCAGATCGGCGATCTCGAGATCGTCCCGAAGCGCGGCCACGTGCAGCGCGGTGGTGCCGTCCGCCTGCGCCTCGTCGAGCGCAGCGCCCGCCTCGAGCAGCGCGCGCACGCTTTGCCCGTCACCGCTCTCGACGGCCTGGATCAGCTCGCCTGCCGAAGCCGCGGCGGCGACCAATGCGCCGAGCGCGAAGACAGAGCGCACAAGCCGGCGAACGAGCTGTTTCGTTTCGCGTTGCATCTCTCGACGCCCCACCTCGCTGCTCGACCGCTTCCGACGATGAGTTTATAGTCAGGATAGCACTCGTCGCAGCAATAGGTGGGAATTTGTCTCGCCTGAGATCGGGCCTCCTTCGCAACGTGAGAAGACGCTTCCGGCTCGTCACGGGGCTCGCGCTCGTAACCGCCGCCGGCTTCTGGGCCGCGCACCGGGCGGGGTTTTTCCAGGACGACGGCGCCGTGACGCGGGCCGCCGTCGCCGGCTATTGCATCGACTGTCACGATCCCGTCACGCGTTCCGGCGACCTCGTGCTCGATCCCGCGCTGTTCGATCAGGTCGGCGATCGCGCCGAAGTGTGGGAGAAAGTCGTACGCAAAGTCGCCGCCCGGGAGATGCCGCCGGCGGACTCCGGAGGCCCGCGGCCGGACGAGGCGACTTACGAGGCGATGCGCCGCTACCTCGAGTCGGCGCTCGATGCGCACGCCGCCGCGCACCCGAACGCCGGCGACTTGCCGCTGCTCCACCGCCTCACGCGCACGCAGTACCGCAACGCGGTGCGCGATCTCCTCGCCCTCGGCAACCTTCCGGCCGAGCTCGACTTCGAGCTCCTCCTGCCGGCCGACAACGCGAGCAGCGGCTTCGACAACATCGCCGAGCTTCTCTTCGTCTCGCCGCGCATTCTCGAGCGCTACTTCGATGCCGCCCGCAAGATCAGCCGGCTCGCGGTCGGCGACACGAGCGCCCCCGTGCTCGTGAATCTGCACCGGACGCCGTTGCAGTACCCGCAGGACCGGCACGTCGAAGGCCTGCCGATCGGCACACGCGGCGGCCTGCTGATCGAGACGTACTTCCCCCTCGACGCGGAATATGCCGTCCGGGTCGAGGTCGGGGGCCGCGGCGACGAGCCGCACGAGCTCGAGATCTTGATCGACGGCCAGCGGGCCGCAGCGGCCACGATCGCGCCGTCGGGCCCGGGCGTCCCGCGACGGCCCGAGCCGCTCGAGTTCCGCATTCCGGCCGCCGCCGGTCCGGCGAAGGTCGGCGTGACCTTCGTCGAGCGGTCCCAGGCGTTCGACGAGTCGACGCTGCGCGTGCGGCGCCGGAGCCGGGGAACGCTTCCGTACGTCGAGCGCGTCACGGTCAGCGGACCCTTCAATGCGGCGGGCCCGGGCGACACACCGAGCCGCGCGCGGATCTTCGTCTGCCGGCCGGAAACCGCAGAGGCGGAGCTCCCGTGCGCGCGGCGGATTCTCGGCACGCTTGCGCGCCGCGCCTACCGCCGCCCCGTCGACGAGGCCGATCTGGCCGACCTGCTGCCGTTTTTCGAGACAGGCCGCGCCGAAGGCGGCTTCGAGCGGGGGATTCAGCTCGCGCTCGAGCGCCTGCTGGTCAGCCCGCAATTCCTGTACCGCGTCGAGGTCGAGCCGCCCGGCGTGACGCCGGGAGAGGCGTTCCCGGTCAGCGATCTCGAGCTCGCGACGCGGCTCTCGTTCTTCCTGTGGAGCAGCATTCCGGACGACGAGCTGCTCGATCTCGCGGAAGCGGGGCGGCTCGGCGAGCCCGCCGTGCTCGAGGCGCAGGTCGAGCGCATGCTCGCGGACCCGCGCGCCGAATCGCTCGTCACGGATTTCGCCGTGCAATGGCTTTTCCTGCACGACCTCGAGGCCAAGGATCCCGACCTCTTCCTGTTCCGGGACTACGACGAGACGCTGCGCGAAGCGTTTCGACGCGAAATCGAGCTCTTCGTCGGCAGCATCTTTCGCGAGAACCGCAGCGTGCTGGACCTGCTCTCGGCCGATTACACGTTCGTGAACCAGAGGCTCGCCGAGCACTACGGCATCCCGAACGTCCGCGGCAGCCGCTTCCGGCGCGTGACGCTGCCCGAAGGCAGCCCGCGCGCGGGTCTGCTCGGCAAGGGCGGCATCCTCGCGCTCACGTCCTACCCGACGCGCACGTCCCCGGTGCTGCGCGGCAAGTACGTCCTCGAGAACCTGCTCGCGTCGCCGCCGCCTCCGCCGCCGCCGAACGTGCCGAGTCTCGTCACGGAAGATGCGTCCGCGGGCAAGGCGCTGACGATGCGCGAGGCGCTCGCGCGACACCGCGCGGATCCGGCCTGCGCGGCCTGCCACGCCCGGATGGACGCGATCGGTTTCGCGCTCGAGAATTTCGACGCCGTGGGCCGGTGGCGCGACACGGATGCCGGGCAGCCGATCGACGCATCGAGCACGTTGCCGGACGGCACGCCGATCGACGGCCTCGCGGGCCTCGAGCAATTCCTGACGCGCGACCCGGAGCGCTTCGCCGCGGCGTTCACCGAAAAGCTGTTGATGTTTGCGATCGGCCGGAACGTGCAGTATTACGATGCGCCGGCGGTACGCCGGATCGTGCGCGAAGCGGCGCGCGACGACTATGCGTTCGCGTCGATCGTGAAGGGGATCGTGAAGAGCGTGCCGTTCCGCATGCGCAACGCCCGCGCAGGCGAGCGCGTCGCGGCGGCCGCGGATATGGAGGGGAGGCGATGAGATTCGTTACGCGCAAGGCGCTCGACCGGCGCACGTTCCTGCGGGGCGCGGGCGCGACGCTCGCGCTGCCGATGCTCGACGCGATGACGCCGGCCTTCGCACAGGCGCCGCCGCCGGTGCCGCGGCTCGGCTTCGTCTACATCGGCAACGGCATCATCCACGACGACTGGAAGCCGCGGACGGCGGGCACGGGCTTCGAGCTGCCGCCGAACCTGAAGCCGCTGGCCGCGGTCCGCGACCACATGAACGTGCTGACCGGGCTCTCGCACCTCGAGGCCGACTCGAAAGGCGACGGCTCGGGCGATCACACACGCGCTTCCGCCGCATGGCTCACCGGCGTGCACGTCTACGACCGCACGCGGCCCGGTGTCGAGGTGCGGGTCGCGACGAGCGCAGATCAGGTCGCGGCCCGCAAGATCGGACGGGATACGCCGCTCCTTTCGCTCGAGCTGACCGTCGAGGTCCCCCAGGAAGGAAGCTGCGACTCCGGCGACTGCTTTTACGTCAACACGGTTTCGTGGCGGAACGAGACGACGCCGAATGCCACCGAGATCCACCCGCGCGCCGTCTTCGAGCGGCTCTTCGGCGACGGCGGCACGAGCGCCGAGCGCATGGCGCGCATCGAGCACACCGCGAGCCTGCTCGACTCCGTGATGCACGAGGCGGAGCGCCTCTCGAATCGCCTCGGCGCCGGCGACCGGTCGAAGATGCGCGAGTACCTCGACTCCGTCCGCGACGTCGAGCGCCGCATTCACAACGCGGAGTCCCGCGGCGGGCAGTCCGTCGATCTCCCCGAGCGGCCCACCGACATCCCGGAGACCTTCGAGGAGCACGCGGCGCTGATGTTCGACCTCCAGCACCTCGCGTTCCGCACCGACATGACGCGCGTCTTCACGATGATCTTCGCGCGCGAGCTGAGCGGCCGAAGCTATGCGCAGATCGGCGTGCCGAGCGCGCATCACCTCGTGTCGCATCACAGGGACGATCCGGACATGATGGCGCTGAAATCGCGGATCGATACGCACAACGTCTCCGTCTTCGCGCGCTTCGTCGAGAAGCTCGCGGCTACGCCGGACGGCGACGGCTCGTTGCTCGATCACAGCTTGATCGTCTACGGCGGCGGCATGGGCAACGGAAACCTGCACCGGCACTCGGACATTCCGTGCCTCACGTTCGGCCGGCTCTGCGGCACGATCCCCGCGGGCCGGCACGTCGCGTATCCGATGGACACGCCGATGTGCAATCTGCTCGTGACGGTGCTCCAGGCGGTCGGTGTCGACGTCGACCGCTTCGGCGACAGCACCGGTACGCTCGATCTCGCGCCGCGGGGCGCTGCTTGAGCTCGAGGAGGCTCGAATGGACCGACGTGATCTCTTGAAGGGCGCCGCCACGGTCGCGGCCGCATGGACGGCTGCGCGGGTCGTGACCGCGGCCGCGCAATCCGAGGCGGCCGACGCGCGGCTCTTCCCCGGCTTTCGCACCGAGCGCGTGAAGACGAGCGGCGCGGAGATCCAATGCGTCATCGGCGGCGAGGGTCCGCCGCTGCTCCTGCTGCACGGCGCGCCGCAGACGCACGCGTCGTGGCACGCGTGCGCGCCGGAGCTCGCGAAGCACTACACGGTAGTGGCCGCGGACCTGCGCGGCTACGGCGACAGCAGCAAGCCCGAGGACGGCGAGAATCACGCCAACTACTCGAAGCGGGCGATGGCGCAGGATCAGATCGAGGTCATGCAGCATTTCGGCTTCGAGCGCTTCCGCGCGGTCGGCCACGATCGAGGCGGGCGCGTGATCCGGCGCATGGCGCTCGATCATCCGGAGCGCGTCGAGAGGGCCGCCGTGCTCGACATCGTGCCCGCTCACTATCTCTACAACCATCTGACGAAGGAATTCGTCGAGGCATACTTTCACTGGTTCCTGTTCATCCGGCCGGCGCCGTTCCCCGAGAACATCATCAATGCGGATCTCGAGCGCTGGGGCGGGCGCGGCAATTCGCCGGCGTCCGCCGAGTATCGCCGCGCCTTGTCGAATCCGGCCATGGTGCACGCGATGTGCGAGGACTATCGCGCATCGGCGTCGATCGATCTCGAGCTCGACGAGGCGGATTCGGACAAGAAAATCCAATGCCCGCTGCTCGTGCTGTGGGCCGAGCGCGGCACGATGGGCCGGCTCTACGACGTCCTCGGGATCTGGCGCGAGGAAGGCACGAACGTCACCGGCAAGGCGATGCCCGGCGGGCACTCGTTCCACGAGTCGCACCCGCAGGAGACGCTCGCGGAGCTGCTACCGTTCCTTGCGGCTTGAGGGCGGCCGCTCGTCGTTACGGCCGCGTGCTCACCCCGTAGCACTCGAACAGCACCGCCGGATCGTCGGCGGCGCGCAGGATGCGCACGTGCGTGGTCTCCTCGGGGCACTCCATCGTGTCCGAGCTCGATTCGTCGTCGACACACATCCAGCCGACGTTCGGGCTCTCCACCTCGAAGACCGCGTGCTGGCCTTCGCGGACGCGGTGCAAGCCCTCGCCGCCCCCAATGCCCGACTCGAGCATCAGGTCGCCGTCACACGGCGCGTCGTCCGCGCCGAGGAGCGTCAAGCCGACCGGTAGCCGAGGGCTGCCGTCCTGAGCGAACGCGACGGCGCCGAGCGGCCCGCCTCCGAAAAACACGAGCGCGAATCCGGCGATGCTCGACACCCAACGCTGCATGCGATTCTCCTCGGGCCGAAAGTTGAGCCGGAAGTGCAACAAGCGTGCCATGGCCGGGCGTCGGCGGTAGGTCTCCGCGCGAGCTTCGGCCCCTGCGAGCCGTGATCGGACGGCCGTCGAGCGACGACGAGCCGGCCGATTTTCAGGCCTCGGCCGACTCCGGCGCGGATCGAGTCCCGCTTTCCGCGCCGGGACAGGCCCATACGTCACCCGGATCGCTTTGCGGCGCCTCGCCGGCGAGCAGCGCGAGCACGGCCTCGATGTTCGCGGCGTTGCGCGCGGCGGCCGCGCCCCCGTCGGGCAAAAGTCCGAGCTGCCGCCGCATCTCGTCCCGTGCGAGAGCCGAAAGCGCCCACCCGAGCGGCAGCGGCTGCCCGCGGCCGCCCTCCGGATCGCGGCACAGCCGGAAGTGGAAATGCACGCCGGACCGCCGAGCGAGATCCTCGCGTGCCTGGAAGCCGCGCCTGACGCGTGTGCAGCAGCGCCTTGACCGGCGCGACCGGCTGATTGAGCCATTTGCGCCGCTCGAGCAGATCGCTTGGATCCGTCGTTGCCGGGTCGTTGCTGATGTGGATCACGACCGGCTCGATCTCGATGCCGCGTGCACTGAGAGCGGGCTTGTCGTCGCGAACCGAGTCCAGGATCTCCGCCGCAGTCACGGCACCCGAGTTCTCGAAGTAGCCGCCGTCCACGAGCCGAATCCACTCGCTCTCGGTGCGCCCGTCGACGTCGACGGCTCGATCGCGGCGGCGCACCGTGCCCGCCGGGCTCACGTATGTGAATCGAGCGCTGTTGTGCACGGCGGTGCTGAGCGGCACTTCCGGACCGAGTGCGCGTCGGCCGTCGATCGCCTCGTTGAATTCCGGCTCGCGGATCGTGACCGGGGCCTCGATCAGGCGCTGGCCGGTCTCGACGACGGTACTGTTCAAGAACAGCAACGGCACCGCATGAGGATCGGGCCCCGACCAAAGCGCCGAGAACGGCCGAGCGAAGCGCCGGCCCGGCTCGCAGGCGTCCCATGCCGCTTCGAACGCGCGCTCGAGCGCGACGGCGCGATCGTTCAAAAAGCCGAAGGGCACGAGCTGCTGGAGGAGGTCCGGGAAGAGCATCACCGCGACGGCGGGTGCGAGGAAGTCGCGCTGCAGCACGCGCTCGGCGCGCGCTCGGACGCCGGTATCTCCGGCGTCGCCGCCGGGGCACGCGGCAGCGCGCTGCTCCGGACCGCCGGCGCCGTTTCCGTCGAATGCGGCACCGGCGCTCGCATCGCTCGCGCGCTTCGCGGCATCGTTCGCAACGAGCGCCGCGAAGGCGGCGGCGCCGAGCGACCCGCCCGATACGCCGCTGATCGCGAAGACGTGGCGCGCGAAGTCCCGCCCCTCGGCCGCAGCCCGGTCCTGAAGCTCGCCGAGGACGAGCGCGGTCCAATACGCGGCGCGAATGCCGCCGCCCTCGGCCGCGACGATGAAGACCGGAATCTTGCCCGCCGCACCGGATTGCAGGGGCGCAACCCAGCCCTCGAGGTAGTCGCCGACGATGACGTCCTCGTCCGCCGCGTCGTCCGAGGGAACGGCAGGGGGCATGGCGTGCGAAGCCATCTCGGATGTGACGCGAACGTAGTGGTTGTCGGAGGCGTACGTGCTGAAAGCCGCCCAGAGCAGCAGGAGGCTGACGACGGGCAGATGCAGCCGGTTGCCGAGATAAACGAGAAAGCTCGCCACGGGGATCAATCCGATCACGGCGAGCATGGCGACGGCGGCCGTGCCGATCACGGGCGCCAAGTCCACGGCGCGGTAGGCGAATACGACCATCAACGCGAAGCCGGCGGCTGCGACCGTCGCGAGCGGCGCCCACGTCATCGGCGCGAGCTCGCGCACCGAGCGCAAGTCTCGCGGCCGATCGCTCTCGCGGCGCAGGAACCAGTCGCGCCGCTTCCGCGTGACGTAGACGAAGGCGGCGGCGAGCCCGATGAACAGCCCGCCGAGCGCAACGAGCGTCGCACCCGGTCCCGACGATCGCGTGGGATATGCGAGCGACGCCTCGAGCAACGCGACGGCGATCAGCCCCAGCGCCGATGCGCCGATCAGCCGGGGCAAGTGCTCCTTCAACCGAGGATAGACGCGCGGCGAGGACGCCGGATTGCCTCGGAAGCGGAAGTAGAACATGACGCGGGTCGACCACCACGCGACGGCGGCGCTGCCGATTGCCGCGAGCACGAACCAGACGATGCGCCGGTCAGGCTCCTCGCCGAGCGCTCGAAGCACGTCCTGCGCTTGCGCGTTGAGCACGAGGACCAGGCCGCCGACGATGCCGAGCAGGATGCTGAAGCGGACGAGCAGGAGCACGCGATACAGCATGCGAATGCTCTTCCAGAGCGCGGCGCAGCGCCGAACGAGACGGCCGGCAAGTCCCCCAGCTCTTGCTCGACGTGCCAAGGGTCACTCGCGCGCGGCGAACGCCGGCGGGTCGTGGTCGTGCATCGGGATGCCGCGCTGGCTCCGGTTCGACCCCCAGCTCGTCGAGACGGAATTCGGCTCGTTCATGTTCGTTCTCGCCGTTCGTCGTCCCACGACGCGACCGCTCGGGCGACCCGAGCGTCGGCGTGCAAGTGTACCGGTGCTCCTCGGCAAGCGCACCTCTTTGCCCGCATCGGCGCGCCGCGGTCGCTCGCCTGAGCCGGCGGCTCCAGCCGCGCCCCGCGATAGGGGAAGTCACGAAGCCGGCGGGGGGCCGCCCCCCGGGGAAGCCGTCATGGGGTAATCTGTAGCCAACCAGCTCGCACTTCGCATCACCGAGGAAGGAGCCCATGAAATCAGCGCATTTCGCCGCGCTCGGCATCGTGGTCGCCGCGGCAGTCTGCCTGGCCGATCCGGCAGCCGCTCAGTCCCCCGAATCCGAGACCGGAGCCGACGTGGCTTCACCCGAGAGCGATGGCGCCGCGGCCGACTCCGCCAATCCGTTCTTCACCGAGAGCGATCTGCCGCTCGGGTATCCGCGTTTCGATCTCATCGAGGATCGGCACTTCGCGCCCGCGCTCGATCGAGGCATGGCGGAGCACCTCGAGGAAATCGAGGCGATCGCCGGCAACCCGGCGCCCCCGACGTTCGAGAACACGATCGTCGCGCTCGAGAAATCCGGGCGGCTGCTCGAGCGAACCGCGACGACCTTCTTCAACCTCGTATCGGCCGACACCAACGACATGCGTCAGGCCATCGAGGCCGAATACGCGCCGAAGCTCTCCGCTCACGCGGACGCGATCCTTTTGAATCCGGAGCTCTTCGCCCGCATCGAGACGCTGTACGAGCAGCGCGAATCCTTGGGGCTCGATCCCGAGGCCGTCCGTCTGATCGAGCGCTATCACACGGACTTCGTCCGCGCCGGCGCCGAGCTTTCGGAGTCCGCGAAGACGCGATTGAAGGAGATCAACGCCGAGCTCGCGCGACTGAGCACCGAGTTCAGCCAGAACGTGCTCGCCGAGGTCAACGACTCGGCGGTCGTCGTCGACAGCCGCGAAGCGCTCGCCGGTTTGCCGCCGGCCGCGATCCAAGCGGCCGCGGACGAGGCCGAGGCTCGCGGGCTCGAGGGCAAGTACGTGATCACGCTTCAGAACACCACGGGGCAGCCGCCGAATACGTTCCTCGAGAACCGCGAGTTGCGCCGCCGCATTTACGAGGCGTCGATCGCGCGCGGCAGCCGCGGCAACGAGTACGACAACCGGGCGATCATCTCCGAGACGATGAAGCTGCGCGCCGAGCGCGCGAACTTGCTCGGCTACCCGAATTACGCGGCCTACGTGCTCGCGGACGAGACCGCGAAGACGCCCGAGGCCGTGAACGAGATGCTCGCGCAGCTCGCGCCGGCCGCGGTGGCGAACGCCATGCGTGAAGGCGAAGCCCTCCAGGCCGTGATCGACCGCGAGCAGGCGGCGAAGGGCGAGCCCTCGTTCGAGCTCGAGCCTTGGGATTGGGCCTATTACACCGAGAAGGTTCGCCAGGCCGAGTACGACTTCGACGAGGCCGCGCTCAAGCCGTACCTCGAGCTGAACAGCGTGCTCGAGAACGGCGTCTTCTACGCAGCGAACCAGCTTTATGGCATCAGGTTCGAGGAGCGCACGGACTTGCCCGTCTACCATCCGGACGTGCGCGTCTTCGACGTCTTCGACGCCGACGGCTCGCAGCTCGCGATCTTCATCTTCGATCCGTACGCGCGCCCGTCGAAGCGCGGCGGCGCGTGGATGAACGAATATGTCTCCCAGTCGGATCTGCTCGGCACGCGGCCCGTGGTCGCGAACCACATCAACATCCCGAAGCCGCCGGAAGGCGAGCCGACGCTCCTCACATGGGACGAGGTCACTTCGATCTTCCACGAGTTCGGCCACGCGCTGCACGGCATGTTCTCGGATGTGAACTATCCCTACTTCTCCGGCACGCGCGTGCCGCGCGACTTCGTCGAGTACCCGTCGCAGGTGAACGAGATGTGGGCCGACTGGCCTTCCGTGCTCGCGAACTACGCGAAGCACTACCAGACGGGCGAGCCGATGCCGCGCGAGCTGCTCGACAAGGTCGTCGAGAGCGCGAAGTTCAACCAAGGGTTCCTCACGACCGAGTATCTCGCCGCGGCGATGCTCGATCAGAGCTGGCATCAGATCACGGCCGACCAGGTGCCGCCGGCCGACGAGGTCATGGCGTTCGAGGCGGCCGCGCTCGAGGCGAATGGCACGGACTACGAGCCGGTGCCGCCGCGATACCGCACGCCGTACTTCAGCCACATCTTCAGCGGCTATGCGGCCGGCTACTACTCCTACATCTGGTCCGAGGTGCTCGACGCGAACACCGTGGAGTGGTTCAAGACCCACGGCGGGCTCACGCGCGAGAACGGCGACTACTTCCGCGAGAAGCTGCTGTCGCGGGGCGGCAGCCGCGACGCGCTCGCCCTCTTCAGCGACTTCGCCGGTCACGAGCCGCAGATCGAGCCGCTCCTCGAGCGCCGCGGCCTGACCACCGACTAGCGAAAAAGGTGTCAGACACCTTTTTCCGAGAGTGGCAGGCGGATCTCGCGAAAATGGTGTCTGACACCTTTTTTCGACACCTTTTTTCAAAAGCGGATCACCGCGCCGAAGCGCGCGCGCAGCTCCCGGTAGACGGCGTCCGCGTCCGACTCGTAGCGCCGCGAGAAGTGAAACGGCACGAGGCGCTCGACCTCGGCGGCTGCGGCGATCTCCGCGCACGCTCGCGTCGTGAGGTGCGCCGTGCGCTCCGCCTTGTGCGCGTCGGCTTCGCGGAACGTCGCTTCGCAAAATAGCGCGTCCGCTCCGCGGGCGAGGTCGGCGAGCTTGCGCCGATTGTCGGCCGTGTCCGCGAGGTCCGTCGCGTAAGCGAGCTTCGTTCCGCGCGCGACGGTGACCAGCGCGTCCGCGAGCGCTCGAACCGTCCGCCGCTCGCCGCCGGGCAGCTCGACGGTTTCGTCCTCGCGGCCGGCGGCGATCTCGTGCTTCAGGCGCGCGAGCCACGGCCCGGCCGGAAGGCCGAGCGCGGCCAATCGCTCCTTCCGCACGCTGATCTCCCGCGCCGACTCGAGCGCGAACGCCAAGATCGGCGTGCGGTGATCGAGCATCGCGGCGCGCACCCGAAACGCGGGCTCGTCGACGAGGATGCCGTCGGTCAGCTCGGTCTCGCCGGTCTCGCGGGCGCGGCTTTCACCGGCCTTCACGGCGAATCGCCGCACGCGGCCGTCCGGATGAAGCTCCGCAACGTCGAATCGCGGCGCGCCCTCGCCCGCCCGATCCCAGTGCACGCCGTTGACCATCCCGCTCACGTTCGCGGCGAGACCCGGGGGCCCGTAAAGACGGCACGCCGGGAAGTCGCCGATCCGCGCGCGGAGCAGCCAGAAGAATCCGCCGATGTGGTCGATGTGCGCGTGAGTGATGAAAACGTCGGTGACGCGATGCGCCGTCCGGGCGCCGAGACGATCCGCTTCGCCGAGATCGAACAGCAGCGTTCGGCCGTGGCGGACGCGCACGAGCAGCAGCGGATCGCCGAAGACGCCGTTGACGAGGGTCGCGACGAACGGGCCGAGCTGCAGGGCCTCGCGCCGTTCGGCGACTTCGTCCCGGTTTCTTCCCGGCGATCGTGCGGCACGCGCGCGCACGCGCTCGGCCGGCGGGGGCGCCGTGCCGAGCAAGCCTTCCGGACCGCGCTGCGCATCGCGCACGAGCAAGCCGGTTGCCGGCACCTCGGCCCCGCACAGCCGGACGCGGACGGCCGTGCCTTCCGATCCGACGATCTCGCCGAACCCCGCGCAGCCGCTGCCGTCGAGCAACGCGACCTGACGCCCGCGCCATGCTCCGGGCGCTTCGCGGGACGGAGGCATGCCCGCGAGCACGAGGCCTTCGAGATCCAACCAGCGCTCGGCGACGGCGTCTTCGAGGTATGCGTTCCACAAGGCCGTGCGCCGGCGCGCACGCTCCGGCTTGCTCGGCGCGCGAGCCGCCTCTGACCCGCACCGCCGCTCCACCTGCCCCGTGAGCGCAGCGAGCAACCGCTCGACCTCGGGCACTCGGCCGTCCCGCTCGAGCAGCACGACGAGATCCGCGCGCGCGGCGGCCGCGACGCCGGCGAGCAACTCCGCGCCGGGCACGCCGCGGATTGCTCCCGACATGTCGATCAGCAGCGCGCCGGGCCGCGTTCGCTCGAGCAGGCGGCGGACGGCCTGCACCAACGGCAACCGAAAGCGCGCCGCGTCGAGCGTGCAGAGGGGTTCGAGGTCGACCAGGGCCCAGCCTTCGTCGCGCCACTCGCCGAGGCAGATCGCGCCCGGCGGCCCGAAGGCCGGCGAGCCGGGATCGCAGCCGACGCACGCCAACGACACGCCGGCTGCCGCAAAGCGGACGGCCCACTCCGCGGCGAGCGTCGACTTGCCGGTGCCCGGCGCGCCGGCGAGGAGCACGCGCCCTCCCGCCTCGAGCGTCCTTTCGATGCGGTCCCGCATGGTGCGGCAGCTGAATGCATTCCCGGCATTCAGTATAGGCGGACGTCATGCGCCGCCGGCGAAATAGGCGGCCGGCGTGCGCGCCGCTGGCGACCGACGCGGATCCGTCTCGAGCGCAAGGACGCGAGTCCGCGCGCCCCGCCGGCCGCCGCGCCGCCGTAATTCCCCACAATTCGTCCCGCACGACGCCCGAATTCGACCGCCGCTCGGCAGATCGCGCCTGCGGAATGACAACCTGGATTCCGCAAGGGAGGACATGCCGATGCTCCGGCTCCCGTCCATCGCCGCCCCCGCCGCGGCGCTGGTCCTCGCCCTCGTCGCGCATCGCGCGGCCGCCGCCGAGCTTCCGGCGGACATCGGCGCCGGCACGCTGCTGTTTCGATCCGAGGCCGGGTTCGACGTTTCCGCACCGCTGTCGACGGACGTCCGGATCGCGGTGACGGGCATCGTCGCGCGCGTGACCGTCGCGCAGCGTTTCCGCAACCTCGGCGACGGCTGGGCCGAGGCCGTTTACGCGTTCCCGCTGCCGGACGGCGCGGCCGTCGATCGGCTGCGGATGCGGATCGGCGATCGTCTGATCGAGGGCGAGATCCGCGAGAAGGAGCAGGCGGCGCGCGAGTACCGCGAGGCCCGTGACAGCGGTCGCCGCGCGAGCCTCGTGACGCAGACCGCACCGAGCCTGTTCACGACGCAGGTCGCGAACATCGGGCCCGGCGAGTCGACCGACATCATCATCGAATATCTCGACACGGCGCGATACGACGGCAGCGGGTTCAGCCTTCGCTTTCCGATGACGTTTACGCCCCGCTATGAGAACGGCGGAGCATCGGGCGCGAAGGCGTCGAACGCCGCGGCGGTCGCGGCTCCGTCGGACCCCTCGATCGGCTCTTCCGCGGGCCCGGCCGCATCCGCAGGCGTTGCGGCGGAAGCGGCGCTGCACGTCTCGCTGACGCCCGGCCTGCCGGTCGCCGAGATCGAGAGCCTTCATCACGAGATCCGTGCGACCGCCGACGGCTCGGGATACGAAATCGAAACGGCGAGCCCGACCGTGCCAATGGACCGCGACTTCGTGATCGCGTGGCGTCCGCGCGCGAGCAGCGCGCCCACCGCCGCCGCGCTGACCGAAACGCGCGGCGACACGACGTACGCGCTGCTGATGGTCGTCCCGCCGGCCGAGACGCACCTGTACCGCGCGCAGCCCCGCGAGCTGATCTACGTCGTCGACACGTCGGGCTCGATGCACGGCGCATCGATCCAGCAGGCGAAGCTCGCACTGGGCGACGCGCTCGGCAGGCTGACCGGCGTCGATCGCTTCAACGTCATTCAGTTCAACTCGACGACCTCGAGCCTTTACCCGTCGCCGCGGCCGGTCACGCCCGAGACGCTCGCGCAGGCGCGGCACTACGTCGCGACGCTCGGCGCCGACGGCGGCACCGAGATGGCACCGGCGATCCACGCCGCGTTGGCGCAGCCGGCGGCGCCCGGGTATCTCCGCCAGGTCGTGTTCCTGACCGACGGCGCCGTCCAAAACGAGACCGAGCTCTTCGCCGCGATCCGGCAGCGCCTCGGCGACGCGCGGCTCTTCACGATCGGCATCGGCGCCGCACCGAACTCGCACTTCATGCGCAAGGCCGCGCAGTTCGGCCGCGGCACGTACACGCACATCGGCGACGCCGGCGCCGTGGCGGAGCGCATGCAGGCGCTGTTCACGAAGCTCGAGCGCGTCGCGCTCGCCGACGTGCTCGTGGATTGGCCGAATGCCGTCGAGCTCTATCCGCCGCGCGTGCCGGATCTTTACGCGGGCGAGCCGGTCGTGGTCACGGCGAGCTTCCCGCGGGGCGACGGGCCGATCGCAATCGAGGTTTTCGGGCGCCTCGCGGGCTCGCCGTGGTCGCAATCCGTCGAAGCGAAGCCTGCGCCCTCGCCCGGCATCGCCGCGCTGTGGGCGCGGCGCAAGATCGAGCACGCGCTCGACAGTCGCGTCGAGGGCGTGAGCGAGAGCGTGATCCGCAGCGTCGTCGTCGAGACGGCGCTCGAGCACGGGCTCGTGAGCCCCTACACGAGTCTCGTCGCCGTCGACAGGACGCCCGCGCGGTCGCGTGCCGCCGCGCTCGAGCGGCAGGCGGTCGGCAACATGGCGCCGGCCGGCACGTCGCTCGCGTATCTACCGGCGACGGCGACGCCGGCGGAGCTCTATCGCCGGCTCGGATGGCTCGCGATCGCCGCGGCGGCGCTGCTGCTCGGAACGTTGCGGCGGCGCTCGCGCTTCGTCGGAGCGCCGCGATGATCCGCAGGTTCGCACCGGCGTTCACGCCCTGGCGGGGAGCGGCCGTGACCGCGATGTTCGCGACCGGAGGTCTGCTGCTCTCGGCCGGCGCGTGGATCCCGGTGAAGGCGGAGGTGGCCCAATACCTGCTGAATCGCGCGTGGGCCGCCACGCAGGACGGTGCCGAGCGCGTCCGGCCGTGGCCGTGGGCCGATACGTGGCCGATCGCACGCCTGCATCTGCCGACCGCCGATGAGCCGCTCGTCGTGCTGGCCGGTGCATCCGCACGCAACCTCGCGTTCGGCCCTGTGCATCTCGAAGGAAGCGCGGAGCCCGGCACGGCCGGCGTCAGCATCATCGCCGGTCACCGCGACACACATTTCGCCGCGTTGCGCGAGCTTCACCCCGGCGACCGCCTTTATGTCGAATCCGCGAACGGCGGCGTCGCAGCGTACGTGGTCACCGCGGTCGACGTCGTCGATGCGGAGCGGGCGACACTTCGGACGCAGACGGACGAGTCCGTGCTCGCGCTCGTCACCTGCTGGCCGTTCGACGCCGTGACGCCGGGCGGCCCGATGCGCTACGTCGTCACGGCCGCGCGGGAAGCGGAGATGCCGCGCCCCGAGCTGGTCGCCCGCGCCGGAGGCTGACGAATAGTCGTTCCCCGGCGTCGGCGCTATACTCGATCCGCGCCCGCCAGAGGAGCAACCAAAATGTTCGCGCCGAGTCCGCTCGAGGATCTGATCCCGATCGTCGCCATCGTCTGCACCTTCGTGTTTCTGATGCGCCTCGCGAGGTTGAAGCACGCGCGGGCTCAGGACAGAGATCAGCCGACGCGCCGCGAGCTCGACGAGCTCAAGGAGCGGCTCGAGGATCGCGACCGCCACATTCGCACGCTCGAGGATCGCATTCGGGTGCTCGAGCGCATCGTCACCGACGAGTCGAGAAAGCTGAGCAGCGAGATCGAGCGGCTTCGAGCCTAGCGCTCAGCCCGAAGCACCGAGCGTCAAGGGCCCGTCCCGGGATCGAACATCGGCCGGACTTCCGACTCGCCCTCGAATTCCGGCCAATACTTTCGGTGCAGCTCCATGAGCTCGGTGGCGACCCGAACCGCCTCCTCCTTCGAGTCGGCGTTCAGGATCGCCCAGCCGCCGATGATCTCCTTGCTCTCCGCGAAGGGCCCGTCGGTCACCGTGATCTTCCCGTTCGCGAGCCGTACCCGCGCACCTTCCTTGCTCGGCAGCAATCCGCCGGTATCGACCAGCGTCCCGTTTTCGAAGGACCGCTGGATGAACTCGCCCATCGCCTCCATCAAGGCCTGGGGCGGGCCCGCCTCTCGATAGGATTCGGCGTGCCGGATGAACGTCAGGTACTTCATGAGCCGGTCTCCTGCTTGGCTTTCGACAATCAGTCGAACGAGCCCGCGGAAATTCGACACTCGAACTCGTAAGCGCGATGGTCCTTGTATTTAAGGAACCAGAGGATCGGCAAGCCCAAGTAGTACGCGCTCACGATGGCGCCGAGAGCAGGCCGCTCATTGCGGCGGAAGCTGTAGGATTTTTCCTCACAGCCCTCCTTGCGCAGCGTGACCTCCTGCCTGGTGAATGCCGGCTTTCGATCGGAGTAGTAGCCGTCGCCCGTGCCGACGTACTCGCCGTTGACGTAGATGCGGGCATCCGGATCGGACACGCGAATGCGGGTGCCGCTCGTGCAGCCGGCGAGCGCGATCACCGCCGCGGCGCTGACGAAGAGCTCGAGCTTGGCCATGTCGTTCCCCTGACGGACATCGGACTGACCTTAGCATCCGGCTACGAGATGAACTCACACTGAACAGCGCCGCCGAGGGCCGAGAGCGCGTCGAGCCGGAAGACGTGACGATCAATCGACAACGCTGAACGGCGACGCGATCTCGAAGAAGTCGCCGCGCATCATCACGGAGGGCGGAATCCCGAACATCTGGTAGAAGGTGCGGGTCAGGTGGGCCGCATCCGCGAAGTCGGACGCGTGGGCGGCGGCGCCGATCGTTCCTCCTTTGCCGATCGCCAGCATCGCCCGCGCGAGCTTGCGCCACAGCAGATAGTGCCGAAACGGCAGCCCGACCTGCTGCTTGAACAGATGCGCGAAACGGCCGGGCGACAGAAACGCGATGTTCGCGGCGTCCTCGAGCGACATTCGCAAATCCTCCGAGGCGCGGACCGCGTCGAGCACCCGGGTCACCCGCTTGTCGAGACGGCGCGCGGGCGGCGCGCCGGCGCAGAGCGACAGCACGCAATGGCGGATCAGCTCGCGGAGCTCCATGCTCTCGTACGGCCGCTCGAAGAACGTCCGGAGCGCGGAGATGCTGTCGTCGAGGCGCTCCTCGGGGACGACGACGATCTCTTCGGCCAATGCCGTCCGCAGCCAGACGCCCTCGCTCGATTCCGGATCGACGAACAGCATCGCACCGCTCGCGCCCTTGCCGTCGTAGGAGTGCCGCGCGTCCGGGCGGATGATCACACCGCGGCCGTCGCGCCAATCTCCGGTCGTGCCCTTGACCGCGACGTCGCCCTCGATCGCGATCACGATCTGGATCGCGTGATGCGCGTGCGGCGGCACGACGCCTTCGCTCTTTCCGAGCGCGAGAAATCCGCCGTCCCACAGGTACCAGCGCGGCGTCAGCATCCACCGCGACTCGCGTTGTCCGGATTCCTGCTGCGCGTCCCGCGGCATCGTCGTTACCACCTCACGATGATGCACGACATGGAGGGGTTGCAGCCATCCCCGGCCGAGCTCGATACAGCGCCTTTGGAACGACGAGCACGCCGCCCGCGACGATGCTTGCAGTGCGAGGCGACGAGCACTCGATAACGAGCTGCGCGCGACGAGGTTGCGGCGTCCCACGACCGAGATGCGCCGTCCGCTTTCGGGACGAATCGATTTGGGCGAAAAATCGGTCGAGAGCACCATGTCAAATAGAATCAAGCAATTGACTCGCACGCCGGCCTTGGCACATCGGTTGCTAAGGACTGCGCATCCCGGCGAGAGCGCGCCATGAACCTTTCCACGCCCGGTCCCGCCTGCCGCTGACGGTGCGACGGCTCCGAGCGAGCGGAGGAGCCTGCGCATGATTCACGTCCGCAATGCCGCTCGGCAGCTGACCCGCCATCCCGCGGTCTCGATCATCATCGTCGTCATGCTCGCCGTCGCGATCGGCGGCAGCACGGCGATCTTCTCGCTGTTTCACGAGTTGCTGCTGCGACCGCTGCCGGTCCCCGACCCCGAGCGGCTCGTGAACCTCGACGCGCCCGGTCCGAAGCCGGGCTCGACGAGCTGCGGCTGGGCCGGTGATTGCCAGTACGTCTTGAGCTATCCGATGTTTCGCGATCTCGAAGCGGGGCAGCGGGTCTTCAGCGGCATCGCCGCGCACCATGATTTCGACGCGAACCTGGCGCACGACGGCGCGACCGTCGCAGGCGGCGGACTGCTCGTATCCGGCGGCTACTTCAGCACGCTGAATCTTTCCCCCGCGCTCGGCCGACTGATCGGCCCGGGCGACGATGCGCGGATCGGCGCATCGCCGGTCGTCGTGCTGCGCTACGGATTCTGGCGCGATCAGCTCGGCGCGGACGAAAACGTGCTCGGACGCACGCTGACGGTCAACGGGCAGCCGCTCGAGATCATCGGCGTCGCTCCGGAAGGCTTCGACGGCACGACGATCGGCTTCCGGCCGGACGTGTTCGTGCCGCTCACGCTGCACGAGCTCATGCGGCCGACCGGTCGACCGGAGACCGAAAACCGCCGCGCGTACTGGCTCTACGCGTTCGCGCGCCTCGCGCCCGGCGTCTCCGTGCAAGAGGCTTCGGCCTCGATCAACGTTCTCTACAGCGGCATCCTCAACGACGTCGAGGCGCCGCTCCAGATCGGCCTGTCGAGCGAGGATCTCGAACGCTTTCGGAATCGGCGGCTCATCCTCGAACCCGGCGCTCGGGGGCAGAGCTGGGTACCGGAGGGCACCGCGCAGCCGTTCACGCTGCTGCTCGGCGTGACGGCGCTCGTCCTGCTCATCGTCTGCGCGAACGTCGCGAACCTCCTGCTCGCACGCGGCGTCGCGCGGTCCGGCGAGATGGCGATCCGCGCATCGATCGGCGCAGCGCGCCGCCACCTCGTCGCCCAGCTGCTGACGGAAGCCGGCGCGCTCGCCGTGATCGGCGGCGCGCTGAGCCTGCCGGTCGCCGCCGCGACGCTGCAGCTCGTCGCCGCGATTGCGCCGCCGGAAGCCGCGGGCATCGACTTCGAGCTCGACCGGGCGGCAATGCTGTTCGGCGCCGGCGTCGCGCTCGGCACGGTCCTGCTCTTCGGCTCGGTCCCGGCCCTGCGCGCCGCGCGCACGGATCCCGGCGCGGCGATCAAGGGCCGGTCGGCTCAGGCCGGCGCCGGGCGCGGCCTCGTGCGTTTCCGCGGCACGCTCGCGACGCTCGAGATCGGCCTCTCGATAGTGCTGCTCGTGCTCGCGGGCCTCTTCACGCAAAGCCTCATGAACATCGGGCGCATCGACTTGGGGCTCGATGTCGAGTCGGTCGTGACGTTCACGGTGTCGCCTCGATTGAACGGCTACGAACCCGAAAGAGTCATGGGCCTTTTCGACCGCATCGAGGAGGCGCTCGCGGCGCAGCCGGGCGTCACGTCCGTCGGCTCGTCGGCCGTGCCGCTCTTGACGAACAGCTCGAGGAACCCGGGCTTGAAGGTCGAAGGCTTCGACGCACCGTACGGCACGAACACGAATGCGGCGATGAACGAGGTGAGCCCCGGCTTCTTTGCAACCCTGTCGATCCCGTTCGTGGCCGGCCGGGGCTTCACCGACGCGGACCGGCTCCTCGCTCCGCGGGTGGCCGTGGTCAACGAAAGCTTCGTGCGCAAGTTCGGGCTCGGCGGGAACGCGCTCGGCTCACGCTTCGGTTTCGACTTCCCCGGTAGTCCGGCCCCGGACATCGAGATCGTCGGTGTGGTGCGCGATACGAAGTACAGCAAGGTCAAGGCGCCGATCCCGCCGCAGTTCTTCCTGCCGCGCCTTCAGAGCCTGGGGCTCGGCACGCTCACCTACTACGTGCGCGGCGCCGTCGAGCCGGCCGTGCTCATGGGGACGATTCGTCGCGTGGTCGCCGGCATCGATCCGAACCTGCCCGTCGACGACGTTGCGACGATGCAACGGCACGTGCGGGACAACGTGTTCCTCGATCGTTTCGTGAGCCTCTCGTCGGCGAGTCTCGCGGCGCTCGCGACTTTCCTCGCCGCGGTCGGGCTCTACGGGGTCTTGGCCTACAACGTCGCGCAGCGCACGCGCGAGCTCAGTCTGCGTATCGCGCTGGGCGCCGAGCCCGGACGATTGCGGCGCATGGTGCTGAAGCAGGTCGGCATCATGGGGCTCGTCGGCGGCACGCTCGGCCTCGCGGCCGCGCTCGGGCTCGGCCGAGCCGCCGAGGCGTTGCTGTACGGTGTTTCGGGATACGATCCGCGCGTGCTCGCGGCGGCCGCCGCCGTGCTCGCGGTTGTCGTGCTCGCGGCGAGCTACCTGCCCGCGCGACGGGCGTCCAATGTCGCACCGATGGAAGCGCTGCGCCACGAGTAGGCGACGGCCAAGCGGCGACGGCATGCGCTTCCATCGTCACCGACTCCGTCCAGACGGGGCCTCCCCCAAGGCCTTTGAATTCCCAACGGCTTGGTATAGGGTCATTCCCTGACCCGGCCCGTCGGCCGGCTTAACCCCGGGGGATCCAATGAGTGTGGTTTCACTGCGCGTCAACGGCGCCCTCCACGAGGTAGACGTCGAGGCGTCGACGCCCCTTCTATATGTGTTGCGCAACGATCTCGGGCTGCGCGGTCCGCGTTTCGGCTGCGGGCTCGCGCAGTGCGGCGCCTGCACCGTCATCATCGACGGCGTCGCCACACGCTCGTGCGTCACGCCCGTCGGGCAGGTCAACGGCGAGATCACCACGCTCGAAGGTCTCGCGAAGGACGGCAAGCTCCATCCGCTTCAGCAAGCGTGGATCGACGAGCAGGTGCCGCAGTGCGGCTACTGCCAGAACGGTCAGATCATGACGGCCAAGGCGCTGCTCGACCGGAATCCGAACCCCACGGACGCCGAGATTCGCGAGGGCATGGAAGGCGTGCTGTGCCGGTGCATGACCTATTACCGCATTCAGGCCGCGATCAAGCGCGTCGTGCGCAGCACCGCGGCGAGCGCAGAGGAGGCTTCCGCATGAGCACCGCACTCGCGCTTCCGGAAGCGGTCGAGGACGCGCTTCGACGCGTCAACCCGTCGCTTTCGCGCAGGAGCTTCCTCAAGTCTTCGGGCGCGGTGGTCGTGAGCGTCGGCATCGGCGCGATCCCCGGCGGTAACGTGCTCGCCCAAGCCGGAGGCCGGGGGCCGTATCCCGACCCCGACTTCCGTCAGCTCGACACGTGGATCGTGATCCATCCGGACAACACGGCGACCTTCTTCGTCGGCAAGACGGACGGCGGCCAAGGGACCGGCACCGCGTTCCGCCAAATGATGTGCGACGAGCTCGACATCGCCTACGACAAGACGCGCCTCGTCATGGGCCGCACCGACATGACGCCCGACCAGGGAGGCTCGGGCGGCTCCGACGCGATCGAGCGCGACGGCTGGCCGATGCGACGGGTAGCGGCCGAAGCGCGCCGCGTCTTGCTCGAGCTCGGCTCGGAGCACTTGGACGCGCCCGTCGCGGAGCTCACCGTGCGCGACGGCGTGATCTCGCCCGCATCCGATCCGTCGAGGTCGGTCACCTACGCCGAGCTCATCGGCGGGAAGCGGTTCGACGTTACGCTCACCGGGCGCGATATCGACGCGACGACGGGCGAGGCCGCGGTCAAGCCCGTCAACGAGCTGCGCGTCGTCGGTCAGTCCGTGCGACGCTACGACATTCCCGCGAAGGTCGACGGCTCGTTGACGTGGGCCGTGGACATGAAGCTGCCCGGCATGCTCCACGCGCGCAACGTGAGGCCGCCGTTCGCCGGCGCGCGGCTCCGCGGCATCGACGAGTCGTCGGTGGCCGACGTGCCGGGGTTCGTCAGAGTCGTGAGCCGCGGCAACTATGTGGCCGTGGTCTGCGAACGCGAGGAGCAGGCGATTCAGGCCGCGCGGCAGCTGAAGGTCGATTGGGCGCCGCCGGCCGAGGCGCCGTTCCCGTCCTCGGCCGGTCTGTTCGATTACATTCGCAACGCGACGCCCACATCGAGCCGCGGGCCCGAGGTCACGGGCGACCCGGACGCGGCGCTCGCGAGCGCGGCCACGGTCATCGAGGCCGACTACGAGGTGCCGTTCCAAGGCCACACCGCGATCGGCCCGGCACACGCGCTCGCCGATCCCTCGGACAATCAGCTCACGATCTACTCGAACGACATGAAGTCGTACGGCTTGCGGCGCGGCGTTGCGGAATTCCTGGGTCTGTCGCCCGAGCGCGTGCGCGTGATCTACATGGACGGTCCGCAGGTTTACGGCCGCACGGCCGCGGACGACGTCGGCTTCGAGGCCGCGTTCCTCGCGCACGAGCTCGGCCGGCCGGTCCGCGTGCAATGGATGCGGCACGAGGAGACTGCCTGGGATACGAAGGGGCCGGCCTACACGTTCAAGCTCCGCGGCGGGCTCGACGCCGAAGGCCGTCTCGTGGCGCTCGAGTACGAGGCGCGCGCGGTCGACTACAACCACATCGGGTACAACGAGCCCGACACGGTCCTGATCGCGCAGCTGATGGGCATCCGGCCCGACAAGCCGGCCGAAGGCCGCGCCGAGACGCCTTCCGTCCTCTACGCGATTCCCCATCGGCGCATCACGGCGCACGTCGTGGCGCTGCCTTTGATCTGGGAGACGCCGCTGCGCACCGGCAACCTGCGCGACCCGAACGGGCCGCAGGTGACGTTCGCGTTCGAGTCGTTCATCGACGAGCTCGCGGCAGCCGCCAAGGCCGATCCCGCGAAGTTCCGACTCGACATGATCGCCGCGAGCCCCGAGGACCGAGTCTTTCGGCGCGCGCGCTCGCTCGCCGCGCTGCGCGCGGCGCTCGAAGTCTACGGCTGGGACGAGCGGCCTTCGCCGAAGCCGCGAGATTCGGGCCCGATCCTGACGGGGCGCGGCCTCGCGTACACCTACCGAAGCAACACGGTCGTCGCCACGATCGCCGAAGTCGAGGTCAATCGCGAGACCGGCCGCGTCTGGGTCAAGCGCCTCGTGTGCGCTCACGATTGCGGCTTGGTCATCAACCCCGAGGGTCTACGGCGTACCGTCGAGTGCGGCATGTTGCACGGCTTGAGCCGTGCGCTGTGGGAAGAGGTGCAATTCGATACCGAGAAGGTCTTGAGCGTCGACTGGGCGACGCATCCGAGCTTGAGGCACTCCGATACGCCGGAAACGATCGACGTCGTTCTCGTGAACGGCGACCCGAACCCGAATCGTCCCGACCTGCCGCATTACGGCGCCGGGGAGGCGAGCCACAAGCCGGTGATCGCGGCGGTCGCTAATGCGATTCACGACGCAACCGGTGTTCGGCTGCGGCGGCCGCCTTTCCGGAAGGAACGCGTGCTCGCGGCGTTGCGGGCGGCGGAGGCATAGGCCCGGCAGTGCGGCGTCAGGCGAACTCCGAGGAGACCGACAGCGATACTCCGGCGAAAGCTCGATCTCGCTGCCGCTACGTCGATCGGTCCCTCAGCAGCCGCCGCAGAATCTTCCCGGACGCCGATTTCGGAATCGCGTCGACGAAGTCGACGCGCCGCACCTTCTTGTACGGAGCGACGCGCTCGGCCACGTAGCCCATGAGCTCGTCCGCCGTCGCCTCGCCCTTCCGCACGACGAACGCGCGCGGAACCTCGCCCGCGTGCTCGTCCGCGAGCGGCACGACGGCCGCGTCGGCGACGGCCGGGTGCGAGAGCAGCACCGCCTCGAGCTCCGCGGGCGGCACTTGGAGTCCCTTGTACTTGATGAGCTCCTTCAAGCGGTCGACGATGAAGAAGTGGCCGTCCTCGTCCGCGCGGCCGATGTCGCCGGTCCGGAGCCAGCCTGCGTCGTCGATCGTCGCGCGCGTCTCGTCGGGCCGATTGAAATAGCCGCGCATGACCTGCGGGCCGCGGACCCAGATCTCGCCGTCCTCGCCGGGCGGAACGTCGCGGCCGGTCTCCGGATCGACGACGCGGCATTCGGTGCTCGGCACGGGTGGACCGACGGAGCCGTGCTTGATCCTCGCCGGGTCGTCCGACGTGATGTGCGTCGCGGGGCTCGTTTCCGTGAGCCCGTAGCCCTGCTGGAGCACGCAGCCGAGCCGCGCGATGCATTGCTCGATGACGTTCGCGCCGAGCGGCGCGGCGCCCGAGAAGAGCTTGCGGATCGACGAGAAGTCGTGCGCCTCGACCGCGGGATGCTTCGCGAGCGCAACGACGAGCGGCGGCACGACGTGGAGCAGCGACGCGCGATGGCGTGCGACGAGATCGAGATAGGGCTCGAGCTCGAACTTCGGCATGATGACCAGGGTGGCGCCGGACCAGAGGCCGAGAAGCGCGATCGCCGTGAGCCCGTAGATATGGAAGAGCGGCAGGAACACGACGGTCAGATCCTCGTCGTGAACGTAGTGGCTCGCGCCGTCGGCCTGGAGCACGTTCGCGACGAGGTTGCGGTGCGTGAGCATGACGCCCTTGGGCAGGCCCGTCGTGCCGCTCGAGTACGGCATGGCGACGAGGTCGCCGGGTGCGATCGAGACCGACGGCGGCGCGCCGCGCGTCGCGGCGAGCACGTCGAAGCCGAGCGGGGAGCTGCCCGCTCGCAGCGTGCCCGAGCCCGGATCGTCGAACACGACGACGCGCTCGACGGCCGTGCCCGCGATCGCGTCGGCCCAAGTCGGCGCGAGCGCGGAGGATGTGAATAGGATCCGAGCCGCGGAGTCGCGGAGCTGCTTGCCGAGATCGTCCTTCGTGTAGAGCGGGCTTGCGGTCGTGAAGACGGCGCCGAGCCGGGCCGTGGCGAGCACGGCGACGAGGTACTCGGGCGTATTGGTCGAGAAAATCGCGCAGACGTCGCCCTTGCGGATGCCGTGCCGGGCGAGGCCGGCCGCAGTCCGCTCCACGATCTCGGGGAGCGCGGCGTACGAAATCGAGCGGCGCGTGACGGCGTCGACGAGCGCGGGCCGATCGCCCCTGGCGGCCGCGCGGGCGAGCACGAATTCCGCGAGCGGCACGGCCGGAATGTCGACCGGAGAATGCGGACTCGAGTAGATCATGGCTCGAACAAACGATACTCCACCGCGGCACCCGCCGCGACGAGGCAACCGGACCAAGCGTCGTGATCGAACGTAGCGACTCCCCTCGCCTTCGCCGCGAGCTCGGCGCTGCAGGCGCCGTGATGATGGGGCTCGGCGCGATGCTCGGGACCGGTATCTTCGTGAGCATCGGCCTCGGCGCGGGGCTTGCGGGTCCCGCCGTCCTGCTCGCCCTCGCCGTTGCGGCCGCGGTGGCGCTCGCGAACGGGCTCGCCAGCGCGCAGCTCGCCGCGGCTCATCCGGTGAGCGGCGGCACATACGAGTACGGCTACGTCTACCTGAGTCCCGCGGCCGGCTTCACGGCCGGCTGGGTGTTCCTGATCGCGAAGTCCGCCTCGGCCGCGACGGCCGCGCTCGGCTTCGCCGGCTATCTGCTGCACGCGGTCGGCTTCGGGCCGGCGTACCTCGTGCCCGTCGCGCTCGGCGCCGTGGCCCTCCTCACGGCCCTCGTGCTCACGGGCATCCGGCGCTCGAGCACGGCGAACGCCGCGATCGTCAGCGTGACGTTGCTGTCGTTGCTCTACTTCGTGCTCGCGGGGCTCCCGTCGATCGATGCCTCGCGCTTCGCTCCGTTCTTCGCCGCCGGCGCGGGCGCGCCTGCCGGCGACGCGAACGCCCGATCGGCGCTCGGCGCCTTCCTCGAGGCCACGGCGCTCACGTTCGTCGCTTACACGGGCTATGCACGCATTGCAACGCTCGGCGAGGAGGTCCGCGAGCCGCGCAAGACGATTCCGCGCGCGATCATCGCGACCGTCGCGCTCGTGATGGTGCTCTATCTCGCCGTTGCGGCTGTCGGCATCGGCGTCGCGGGCAGCGACGGGTTGCGGGCCGCGACCGATACCGAGAGCGCCACGCTCGCCGTCGTCGCGCAGCGGTTCGGCGTGCCGGGAGCACCCTTCGTGCTCGCCGCGGGCGCGATCACGGCGATGCTGAGCGTGCTGTTGAACTTGATTCTCGGCCTCTCGCGCGTCGTGCTCGCGATGGCGCGCCGCGGCGATCTCTTTCGCGTGCTCGGCAGGCTCGACGAGCGCCGCACGACGCCCTACTGGGCCGTGCTCGCCGTGGGCGCGGTGATCGCGGCGCTCGTCACGATCGGCAACGTGCGTACGACCTGGTCGTTCAGCGCGTTCGCGGTGCTGATCTACTACGCGTTGACGAATCTATCGGCGCTGCGGCTGCCGGCCGAGCAGCGGCTCTTCCCGCGCTGGGTCGCGGTTTTCGGATTCCTTGCGTGCCTCGGGCTCGCGTTTTGGGTCGAGCGCCGTGTCTGGCTCGTCGGCCTCGGTCTCGTTATCGTCGGTCTCGTCTGGCACGCGATCGCGCGGCGGAGGGCGCAGCCCTCGCCCTGACGCGGCCGCCGCGTCAGCCCGTAAGCAACCGCTCCCGCAGCAGCCGCAGATCGCTGCCCGCCGATCGATAGGCGATGTATCCATCGGGCCGCACGACATACTGAGCCGAATCCGTTTCATCGACGACGCCGAAGCGTGCCAGCAACCGGCCGGTCGGAGCGACGAGATCGCCCGGCGAAGGAACATGCACGAGGTGTCGGACGACGACGTGCCCCGCGGCGTCCCGCAGCGCCTCGACCTGCGCGGCGTCCCACGAGCCGCGATCTCCGCACAACAGCACGGCGAGATGCGCGCCGACGACTTCCTGCTGCAACCAAATTTCTCGCCCGTCGCAGGTCACCCGGGCGTCCGGCAGGCGTTCGCCGGGCCGCAGCGCGGAGTGTGCCGGTGGCTCGCCCTCGGCGACGGCCGGGCTCCCCCGATAATGAATGTCGAGCTCTGCAACGAAGCGAAACGCCTTCGCGCGCCACCGCTCCGATTGCATCACGCGCGGCAGCACGCGGGCGACGACGTTCCGACGCACCCACCGCGCCGCCCGACCCGCGGACATCAGTCGAACGAGCACGCCGAACGCCCGGTCCGTGGTCCGCAACAGGAACCGCCCTACCGGCCACCGCTCGGCCTCGTACGAATCGAGCAGCGTCTTCTCGGCGAGCCGCCGGCACACGAACGCGAGCTTCCAGCCGAGATTCCACGCGTCCTGAATTCCGGTATTCATTCCCTGTCCGCCGACGGGACTGTGGATATGGGCAGCATCGCCGGCCAGGAACACGCGATCCACACGGTAGTGTCGCGCCTGCCTGTGGTGCAGCTTGAAATGCGTGAGCCACGCCGGACTATGCACGCGCAATCCGCCGCCGGTCGCCCCATCGACTGCAGCCTGCAGCTCTTCGAGCGGCAGCGAATTCATCTTCAAGGCTTCCGCTGCATGGACCGGGCGTCGTCCGCTCTCGGCGGTGGCTTCCGCGAAGGTGATGATGCGCCACGTCGCCGGCACACGAAGCGGAAAGAAGAGCGCCACACCTTGCGGGCCGGCGGCGAAGGCATGCAGCGCGTCGGGCTCGAGCGCGCCCTCGACCTCGACGTCGCCGAGCAGAAAGTCCTGCAAGTAAGCCTCTCCTTGGAAAGGGACGCCGACCAGCTTTCGCACGGTGCTGTGCGCGCCGTCGCAGCCTACGACATAGCGCGCCGTCACCGCTTCCTCGCGGCCGTCGCGACGGCGCAGACGGCAATCCACGCCGTTCGCGCTTTGCCGCAACGCGGTGAGCTCCACTTCGCGTTCGATCGGAATGTCGTGCGCGTCGAGATACTCGCCGAGCACTGCTTCCGTCTCGGTTTGCGGGACGAACAGGACGAAAGGAAAGCGCGTATCCTCCGCGCCGAAGTCGCCGAGACGCACCTCCGCGGGCCGCTCCTGACCGAAATGCAGCAGCACGCGGGCGCTCGGATTGCCGCGGGAGACGAGCTTTGCACCGAGCCCGAGGCTTTCAAGGAGCTCGAGCGTCCTCGCCTGCACGGCCAATGCGCGCGACTCCTGTGCGCGATCGAGCGATTTGTCGACGAGGCGAAACCGAGCTCCGAATGCGCAAAGCTGCGCGGCGAGGGCAAGACCAGTAGGGCCCGCCCCGACGACGAGCACATCGAGCATCTCCTCGCTTTGGAAACGATGATGCATCATTGCGTTATCCCCCGCGTTTCATGCCGTCGTCGAACCGCGACGCGGTGACTCTTCTCTTCCGGCGCGTATGATGACGAGCGTCCGCTGCCTGATTCGATCTTTCGCATATCGACCGCAAGGAGCAAGCGTGGCGCACGATTTGGATACGACAGTGAGCGTCGTGAGGAGAGCGGCGCCGAATCTTCTTTCCCGTGCGAATGTCGTTGCCGCAGGCGTCGGCTTCAAGGTCACGGGAGGCCGGCGAACTTCCGATCTCGCGATCGTGTGCTCGGTGACGCAGAAGCTCGCCGAGGCGCAGCTTGCGCCCGCCGATCTCGTGCCTCGCACGTTCGACGGAATCCCCACCGACGTCGTGCAAACGGGGAGAATCCGCGCGCAGCAGTCACGCACCGCAAGGCACCGGCCGGCGCCGGGCGGTGTCAGCATCGGGCATCGCGACATCACGGCCGGAACGCTCGGATGTCTGGTGAGAAAGGACGGCGATGTGTTGATCCTCTCCAACAACCACGTTCTCGCCGACAGCAACGACGCCCGCCTGGGCGACGCGATCCTTCAGCCCGGTCCAATCGACGGCGGGCGATTTCCCGACGACCACATCGCGAACCTGGAGGCCTTCGTACCGATCAGCTTTGCACGCCCCGAGCCGGCGAGCGAGTGTGCAACCGGGCGCGTAGTCGTTGCCGCGTTGAACGCCGTCTGCGCCGGCATCTCGAGCAAGACGCGCTATCGGACCATTACTTTGCAAGCGCAGGAGAACCTCGTCGATGCGGCTCTCGCGAGGCCGCTGAACCCCGCCGACCTGTCGGACGAGATTCTCGAGATCGACACGATCGAAGGCGTGGCCGAAGCCGACCTCGGGACGACGGTGAAGAAGAGCGGCCGCACGACGGGGCTGACTACCGGCGAGATTCTCCAGGTGGCGGTGACCGTCGACGTCGGCTACGGCGGCGGACGCACCGCGCGCTTCGTCGATCAGCTTCTCGCGGGGCCGATGAGTCAGGGAGGGGACAGCGGATCGGCCATTCTGGATGACCAGAACCGTCTCGTCGGCCTGCTGTTTGCAGGGAGCGACAGCACGACTATCATCAATCGTATCAGCCATGTCTTCTCCGCCTTGGGCGTTCATAGGCGATGGTTCGAATAGCGGCCTTAACGTTGATCGTGATGATGTCCGCCACGGCTTGCGGCGAGGAGTCACCAGTGCAAGCTTCGATTCAAGACGTCAAGGCAAGGCACGAAGCGCGGCTCATGGCCACGCCCGGCGTCGTTTCCGTCGGCATCGGGCGCGACAGCGACGGCCGCCCCGTGATCGTCGTCGGAGTGGAACGCGAAGGGCCGGAAACACGCGAGAGCCTCCCCGAGACCCTCGACGGATATCCGGTGCAGACTCGAGTGGTGGGGAGGATCGAGGCGCAGTAACGCTGCAGGAGCACGCGCCATGTCACCGGCATCGATATGTAGTCATCTGAACGAGATCGAAACCGTCAAACGGAAGCAGCGTCATCAGTGCGACGAATGCGTGAAGACGGGAGACAGCTGGGTTCACCTGCGGACGTGCCAGACTTGCGGGCACACGCATTGTTGCGACAGCTCGATCAACCGCCATGCCACGCGGCATGCGCAAGCGACCGGGCACCCGGTCGTCGCTTCCGCGGAGCCCGGTGAGCGCTGGCTCTACTGTTATCCCGACAACTTGACCGTCGGCTACTGATTCACTGATCGAGCGGCCCCCCCGCCGCGCCCGTGAAGCTCTATCCCCTCCACCGGGCCGCCCTCATCCCGAGCGCCGCCGCTCCGACAACGAGCAGGAGGCCGATCAGCACGCCGCCGGGCGCGTCGTCGAGCTCGGAATAAACGATCAAGGCCCCGCCGAGAGCGGCCACCCCGGCAACGGCGAGAGCGGTGAAAAGGCCGGCGGCAGTGGATTTCATGAGGGTCTCCCGGGCGGAAGTCGTCAGAACGCCGTGGCCCGGCGTATGGTAAAGTACTTTACTGCGCAAAGACCATGCGCGCAACGGGTTCGAATTGGCACGTTTGATGCTGCGCCGATCCCGAAGGACGGGCTCGTTCGGAGGAGCATCGCAATGATCGCCCACACTACGCTGCCGGTCAGCGACTACGCCCGGTCGAAGGAGTTCTACGTCCGGGCACTGGCGCCGCTCGGCTACCGCAACAACATGGAATTCGGCGAGTCGGCCGGATTCAACGACGGCAAGAACACGGACTTCTGGATCACGAAGGAAGAGACCGTCGTCCCCACTCACGTCGCCTTCGAAGCGAGCGACCGCCAGCAGGTCGAGGCGTTCCATCAAGCTGCGCTCGCCGCGGGCGGCAAGGACAACGGCGCACCCGGGTACCGCGACTATTGGCCCGGCTACTATGCGGCTTTCGTGCTCGACGCGGACGGCAACAATATCGAGGCCGTGTGGTACGACTACAGCAACGCGAAGTGAGCGCCGTTCGGCGCAGCGTGCCCCGCCGGCATTGCGCTCTCGGCTCGGAGCATCGCGACCGCCCGATTACGGCTACTCGACGCGCAGCGCCCTGAGCGAATCCACCTTCGAGGCGTGCCGGGCGGGAACCACGCAGGCGAGCATGGCCACCGCCGTCAGCACGAGCGCCACCGTCGTTATCGTCAGCGGGTCCATCGGCGTCACGCCGTAAAGCTGGTTGGCGATCAGCCGAGTCAACGCGAAAGCGGCGCCGATGCCGATGACGATCCCGATCGCGGTGACGAGGAGGCCTTCCCGGACGACCAGCCGGACGATGTCCCGCGGCCCGGCGCCGAGCGCCGTTCGTATCCCGAACTCGTGGGCGCGCTGTTCCACGGCGTAGGAGATCACGCCGTAGATTCCGACGGCCGCGAGGAAAACGGCCAGCCCGGCGAACAGTCCCAGCAAGCGCAGCCAGAATCGTTCGTTCGCCGCCGACTGCGACAGGCGCTCGCGCATCGGCATCACGTTGTCGACGGCGACGGAGGAGTCTGCGTCCGCCACGGCCTGACCGACCGCGTTCGCCAGAGCCATCGGATCGACGCCGTCGGTCCGAATGGCGAAGTCCTTTCGCGCATGAATGTAGAACGGGCCGGTGCCGGCGTAGTCCCAGAGATGCTGACGGTAGGGCACGTACATCATCGGCATGGGGTCGTCCTGCGGGCGTATCCGCGTATCGGAGACGATACCCACGATCTCGCGCGGCCGGTCGTCCGCCAGTTCCGGGTTCCCCTGGTTGATGCGAACCTCGACGATCTGACCCAGCGGATCGGTGTTGCCGAAAAACTGCCGGGCCAGCGTTTCGTTGATGACGACGACCCCGGCCGCCGCTTCGTTGTCCGCCGGTGTGAACACGCGCCCCCGGACCAACTCGATGCCCATCGCCTCGAAATAGTCCTCGCTGACCTCGTGATACTGCGCGAAGCGGTCATTGTCACCGGCATCGCCCGACTCGCCGACGATGCGGAACGGCAAATTCCCCGACAGCCTGGGCGGCAATCCCGACGTCAAACCGACCGAGCGAACCCCGGGCAGCGCCCTCACCCGGTCCATGACCTCGCCGAAGAAAATCGCCGCCTGCGGCGTGACGCTGAAGTGCGCCACATTGTGTCGTGTCCGGTATCGCTCGAGGCCGGAGAGATTGATTTCCATCGTGAGGAGGTCGTCCGGTCTGAACCCCATGTCGACCCGCATCACGCGCGCGTAGCTGTTGATCATGAGGCCCGCGCCGACGAGCAGGACCAGCGCCAGGGCGACCTCCATGATGACCAGCCCGCGGCGGAGGCCCTGGCGGATGCCGCTCGAGCCTCCGCGCGGCGTCTGCTTGAGCGCATCCTGCAAATCGGGGCGCGAGACCCGGAACGCCGGGACCAGTCCCGCTACGATACCCGTCAGCACCGAGACGCCGAACGCAAAGAGCAGAACGGCCGGGCGAATCGCGATGTCCTCGGTCGGGGGATAGAACCCGGGCGCCAGCGTGACGAACACCCAGACGCCCACATAGGCCACCGCGATTCCCAGGACGCCGCCGACGAGCGCCAGCAGGACGTTCTCGGTCACGAGCTGTCGGATCAGGCGCCAGCGGCCCGCTCCGAGAGCCGCGCGTGTCGCCATTTCCGACTGCCGCGTCACGCTCCGGCTCAACTGAAGATTCGCCACGTTCACGGCGGCGATCAGGAGAACGAAACCGACGGCGCCGAGCAGCAGGTACAGCGTTGCCTTGTACTCGGACGTGAACACTTCGTGAAGCGGCTCGAGCTCGATGCGCCAGTCGTCGGCGTCCGTGGCGCCCGGCAGAGAGGCCTCGACGCGGCGGGCGATCGTGCCGAGCTCCGCCTCGGCCTGGTCATAGTCGACGCCCGGAGCGAGACGGGCGATCGTCTGCGCCCGCGCCCCCGGTATCCGAGCGACATTGAACGCAAACCAGCCCTCGACATCCGCCATCGACGGATGGACCCAGAAATCGGGCGGCATGACGCCGATGATGATCCGGCCCCACGCGGCGTCCCACCCGGGGATCGTCTTACCCACGACGTCGGGGTCCCCGCCGAAGTAGCTCTGCCAGAGGCCGTAGCTGATGACGAGCGTCTCCGCCGTGTCTCCCTCGACCGTGGCCTCGTCCAGGCGATACCACCGGCCGACGACCGGCTCGACGCCCAATACGGACAGCGTGCTCAACGAGATGCCGCCGAGGCTGATCCGCGTCGCGCCGGTCGGGCCGGAAACGGACATGTCGACACCGCCGGTGATGCCCGGGCCGACGCTGGTCAGCGTTCGGCTCTGTTCGCGCCAGGCTTCGTGGACCTCGACGGCGGGCGGGCGGATACGTCCGTCCCGCTGATTCACTTCCTGGATCCAGACGAGTTGCTCGGGGTTGGGAAACGGTAAGGGCCGCAGGACGATCGAATGCAAGACGGTAAAGATCGCGCTGGTGGCGCCGATGCCGAGCGCCAGCGTCAGCACCGCGGCCACCGTGAAGCCGGGGCTCTTCCGGAGCAGTTTCAATCCCCAGCGGAAATCCCGGCGGAACTCAGCGAGCCATGAGCGCACCCCTGCCCCCCTTATCGCTACGGGCCAGGATCGGACCGGTGATTCTATCCCACTCATAAGACGTAAATGCGGAGACGCTGGTTACAAGCACGAGGAGGTCGCGTCCCGGACGCAGGACGAGTGTGGTGTTTGTGGGACGCGCAGTATGATGCCGCCGCGCCGCGAGCGGGCCGACTTTTCACTCGAATCAAGCCGTTGGCGCCGATTTCCGCATTGGCATGCTCGTTGCTCACGATGGAGCATCCACGTTCCGGGACAGGGCTGCCGGGAGGAGTGTGCCCGATGAAGATGCGCACGCTGCGGGAAGAGTAGCCGCTCTCGCCCGCTCGCCTCGCGGGCCCGGCGCTTCGTAGCGTCGCGTCGTGCCCGAGGCGGTCTCGCGAGCAAGGAAGCCGGTGTCTCGGCAAAGTCGCGACGCTGCGGCGGAGGGCAAAATGATCCCCCTCGATAAAAGCCAGGGGGAGCCTTGCCATGCGAGCGCTTCACGATCTTCCGTTCCGGCGTGCCTCGCGTCCGCTCGCGTGGTGCGCGGGCCTTTTGACGGTTCTGGGCCAAGCCCCGAGCGCGCCGGCACAGCATGCCGGGCACGACTCACCGTTGCCGCCGGCCGCCACCGAGCTCTATCCAGGCCTCGGCGACTATCACTTTCCGATCACGACGGCCAACCCCGAGGCCCAAGCCTACTTCGATCAGGGCATCGGGTTGCTCTACGGCTTCAATCACGACGAGGCGGCGCGCTATTTCCGCCGCGCGGCCGAGCTCGATCCGCAGGCCGCGATGCCGTACTGGGGGCTCGCCCTTTCGATCGGCCCCAATTACAACGACACGGCGGTCGACGAAGCGCGCGCCCGCGCGACGTACGAAGCCGTGCAGAGCGCCGAGCAGCGCGCCGCCGGGGCCAGCGATCTCGAGAAGGCTTACATCGCCGCGCTCGCGAAGCGCTATCCGTCGCCGGACCCGAACAGCGATTGGCTCGCGTTCCACCGCGAGTATAGCGACGCAATGCGCGAGATGGTCGCGCGCTACCCCGACGATCTCGACGCCGCCACGATGTTCGCGGAGAGCCTCATGATGCTTCGCCCGTGGCAGCTGTGGACGCCCGAAGGCGAGCCCGCGCCCGGAACGCTCGAGCTAGTCGCCGTGCTCGAGTCCGTCCTGAAGCGCAACCCCAACCATCCGGGCGCGAATCACTTCTACATCCACGCCGTGGAGGCGTCGCGCAACCTCGAGCGCGCGATCCCGAGCGCGATGCGGCTCATGACGCTCGTACCGGGCGCAGGCCACCTCGTGCACATGCCGGGGCACATCTTCCTGCAGACCGGTGACTACGAGCTCGCCGCCGCCACCAACGTCTACGCCGCGGCCGCCGACAAGACGTTCGTCGAGCGCACGGACGCGACGGGCATCTATCCACTGATGTACTGGACGCACAACCTGCACTTCATCGCCTACGCGCGCGCGCAGCAAGGCCGGTACGAGGAAGCGCGGCAAGCGGCGCTCGATATGGTCGCGAACGTCGGCGACGGCGATGTCGAAATGCAGATGCTCGAAGGGTTTCGCCTCTATCCGCTAATGGTCGACCTGCGCTTCCATCGCTGGGACGTGATCCTCGCCGAGCCGGAGCCAGATGAGCAGCGTCCGCTCAGCCACGCGTTCTGGCGATACGCGCGCGCAATGGCCTACGCGGGCAACGGGAATGTCCGCGAGGCCGCGGCCGAGCAGCGGCGTTTCGAGCGGGAGCGCGATCGCATAGCGCCGGAGTCGCAGTATCTCGGGAACAACAAGGCGGCCGATCTGCTGGCGCTCGCGGCCGCGACGCTCGACGCGCAGCTCGCGGGCGCACGCGGCGACTCGGCCGCGGAGATCGAGGCGTGGCGGCGCGCCGTCTCGGCCGAAGCCGCGCTCCAGTACGACGAGCCGCCGCCGTGGTTTTACCCGATACGCCAGAGCCTCGCGGCGGCGCTGCTGCGGGCCGGGCAAGCCGTCGAGGCGGAGAAAGTGTTTCGCGAAGCGATCGAGACACGGCCGCGCGACGGGCGGCTGCTGTTCGGCCTCTCGCAAGCGTTACGCGCGCAAGAGCGCGCGAGCGAGGCGCAGCTCGTGGAGAACCAGTTCGAGGAGGCGTGGCGCGACGCGACGACGACTCTGACGCTCGCGGACCTCTAGTGCTCGAACGCAGTCGCTGCGTCGGCCTGGACGCGCTCGTCGGTCACCTGGTCGGTGCCCGGCCGGGAATACTTCAGAACGCCGCCAAGTAATAGCTCAGCTTCGTGGTTTCCGATTGCACCCGCCACCCGGTGGCGAGCGAGTAGGTCATTCGCAGATAGCGCACACTCGTATCGCCGCGCGGCGGGTCGCCTTTGTATCTGTAATCCAGACGCGCGACGATGCGGTCTCCCAACCCATGCCTGGTCACGGAGATGACGTCGAAGTTCTCTTCCGCGAGATCCGCGGCCGCTCGTTCCAGGTATTGCCCATTGCCGGCCCGCGCCGCGTCTTGCATGCGCGGTAGTGAGTTTCGCATGGTTTCCGACACGAGCCACCTCTTGATTTCCTCGACTCCGTCGGCCTCGAGCGCGGCGCTCTGCAAGTTGAAACGGATCAGAGCAAACGCCCCAAGCGCCCCCAACGCCAGAATTGCTTTCCACCCGCTCAGCTTGAAGTGCACTTGATCGACCCCGCTTTGCTCATCCGCCGCTACGGCGCAGATGCACCGGAGAAGGTGCATCGGACGCTCGAGGAGCTGTATAGCGTCCTCGGTCCCCGTCCGGAAGCAATTCATGCGGGTTTTGTGAAGCAGTCGCAGCCGAGCCGGCACCCGGCAACCGCCGTCACCCCCGGCCGCGGGTGAACCGCCGGGCGCGGCACGCCTTCGCCGCCGCCGAATTCGGGCGGGTTTGCCTCATGCTGCGGCAGCGAATCGGCGATCGTGCACCAGGGCGCCTTCGAGCCGACGAATATGTGCGCTTGCGGACGAATGCCGGTGTCCTCCGCAAGGTTCCCGGCGGGGCAGATCGCGAGGTCGAAATCGGGCAACAGCGACGGAGTGACCGAGCCGCAGTAACGGCAGAACGACCGCTTGCCTTCCTCGGAAGACGCGTACTGCTCGATCGCGCTCCCGCCCGTCAACCAACGAAACGCGGCGAAAGGAGCGGATACGGATGTTGCAAATGCTGCACCATGGTGCTTGCGGCACATGGAGCAGTGACAGTGAAGCATCGATTCGAACGGCGCTTCCACCGCGTAACGGACCGTCGCGCACAAACAAGAGCCTTGCACCATGACCGTACCTCGCGGGGAACAGCGCCACACGTCTCGCACGGCCGCGAACTGTGATCCGCGCACTGATCGCCTTTCGCTCCTTCCGCTAGCTTTTGGCCGTCGCGAGACGTCGGGAGCGTACCTCCAGTGCCTGCGGACATGAAGATATTACTGGTCGAGGACGATTCCGACGACGCCGAATTCCTCCGCCTGTCTCTCGCGCAACACAGCAATTCTGTCACCATAACGCATAAGAGCCGGATTGGCGATGCGGTGGCTGCGCTGGACAACGAGCGGTTCGACGTCGTCCTGCTCGACCTCAACCTTCCCGACGGACGCGGCGTCGAGTGCGTGGAGAGAATCCACGAATCCGACGAGCTCGTGCCCATCGTGGTGCTGAGCGGCCAGGACGATGAGGATTTCGCTATCGAGATACTCAACCGCGGCGTCCAGGACTATCTCGTAAAGTGGGAGGGCGATGGCCGCATCATCCTGCGCGCTATCCGCTACGCCATCGAGCGCAAGCGCGCGGAGATCAAGGTCAACTACCTCGCACGTCTCGACTGGTTGACCTTGATTCCAAACCGACAGTACCTGCGTGACGCGCTTGCGCACGCGACTACGCGTGCATTGCGCGGCCGCAGGACGATGGCGCTGCTGCTGCTCGATGTCGATGGGTTAAAGACGGCGAACGACACGCTCGGCCGCCAAACCGGCGACGCGCTGGTGCGCGCCGTCGTTCAGCGGCTCAAGGAAAGTGTTCGCGAAGGCGACCTGGTCGCCCGGGTCGACGGCCACGAGTTCGCCGTCATACTCGAGGACGTCCAAGGTCCGCTCGAGGTCGAGGCAGCGACGCGCAATCTCGGCGACGCTTTGCAGAAGCCATTCGAAGTCGGCGGGCGACAAGTTTCCCTCACGGCGAGCATAGGAATTGCGGTATGTCCGCTCGACAGCACGGACCCGGCGGCGCTGCTCAATAGCGCCGGCAGTGCAATGCACGAGGCGAAGGGGCAAGGACGGAACACGTTGAGGTTCTTCTCGCCCAGGATGCACGAGGACGTTCTGGCCCGTCGCCAGCTCGAGGCCGATCTCAAGGTCGCGATCGAGCGAGAGCAGTTCGAGCTGCTGTACCAGCCGCAGTTTCGTCTTGCCGATCACCGGATCGAGGCCGCGGAGGCTCTGCTGCGCTGGAAACACCCCAAGCACGGGCGCGTGGGCCCGAGCGCGTTCCTCGACGTGGCCGAGGAGAGCGGGCACATCATCCCGTTGGGCCGTTGGGCGATCGAGGAGGTGTGCCGGCAGCTCGTGCGCTGGGAGGGCGCCGGCGTGCCGCTGCCGCGTGTAGCGGTAAACGTCGCCGCCGCTCAATTCCGGCAGCCCGGGTTTCCCGACGTCGTTCGCAATGTGCTGGAATCTCATTCCGTAGACCCCGAGCTCATCGAGCTCGAGTTTACCGAGCGTTCGTTGATGGACGATGCCGACGGCGCGCGAGAATGCCTGCACGCCTTGAAGGACCTCGGCGTGAGGCTCGCGATCGACTACTTCGGCGCCGGCCATTCGTCCCTGAGCGATCTGCGGCAGTTTCCGCTCGACGTGCTCAAGATCGATCGTTCGTTCGTCTCGGACCTCGATACCAGCCAAGACGCCCAGCTCATATGCAGCACGATCTTGACCATCGCGCACCGCTTTTCGCTCGATGCCGTGGCCGAGGGCATCGAGTCGGAGCAACAGGAGTCGTTCTTGACCAGGAACGACTGCCAGTACGGTCAGGGCCACTACTTCAGCCGCCCGATCGAGCCCGACCAATTCGCCGCGATGATGATCGAGAAGGGCGGGCAGGCCACGCGCCGCCGGCGAGCCACGAGAAGGCGCATAGCCATGAAAGCCGGACGAGAGGTATCCAAATGACCGCTGCCGAACACAGACGACCCGAGACGCTCGAAGAGGCGCTTATCGCGCTGGAGAAAGCCGAGGCTCAGCTACGCGCCCGCGAGGGCGGCGATACCCGCCCCACCGGAAGCGCGCAGACGAGCGAGGAGCGCTTTCGGATGCTCGCCGAAGGCGTGCCGAACCACTTTCTGTTCCTGGATCCCGAATTGCGCATAGTGTTCGCCAACGACGCGTTTCTCGAGGCGGCTGGCTGGTCGGCGCATGAGGCCATCGGTCTGCACATCTCGGACATCATGGGCCCCGAGCGCTTCCTTGAGCGGCAACCGTACTATATGCGCGCTCTCGCGGGCGAGGCGGTCAGCTATGAATCGACCGGCGCGGTCGGTAACAGCAACGGCTACTTTCGCTTCTCGTACCGACCGAGCTTCGACGAGTCGGGAAACGTGCGCGGCATCTTCTCGACGGCCACGGATATCTCGGATCGGCGAAAAATGGAGCTCGAGCTCCAAGCGAAGCAAGCCGAGCTCGTCCGCTCGAACAAGGATCTCGAGCAATTCGCCTATGTTGCGTCCCACGACTTGAAAGCGCCGTTGCGGGCGATCGAGCTGCTGGTGGAGTGGATTACCGAGGGGCTGGACGGTTACGACGCGAATAACGTTCAGGAGAATCTCGGGCTCCTGCGCAAGAGGACGCAACGGCTGAACCGGCTGCTCGACGATCTGCTCGCATATTCCCGCGCCGGAAGAAAAGTGGGCGCTCATCGCGTGACCGATACTCATGCCCTCGTGCTCGACGTCGCGCAGCTGATCGATCCTCCGCCGACGATCTCGATCTCGATCGACGGGCAGCTGCCCACGTTCAGCACCTACTCGGCGCCGCTCGAACAGGTGTTCCGTAACCTCATCGGCAATGCAGTGAAGCACCACCCCGGACCGGAAGGCCGCGTCGTCGTCTCCTGTCAGGAGCAGGGCGATCAATACGTCTTTGCCGTCGCGGACGACGGCGAGGGCATCCCGAATGAATATGCGGACCGCGTATTCGAGATGTTTCAGACGCTGAAACCGCGCGATCAAGTCGAGGGAAGCGGTATGGGACTGGCGATCGTGAACCGCATCGTTCAGTGGCAAGGCGGCCGCGTCTGGTTCGAGCCGGCGTCCGGCGGCCGGGGCACTGTGTTCAAGTTTCAATGGAAGAAACAGCAGCCGCTGGCAGCGGATGTGGAGACTGCGGCACGCGAAGCCGCAAAGTCGTGATGATCCTTCGCCCTTCCGCCCTCCTCTCCTCGAGCGCATAACGCCGAAGCCTCACCGGCAGATTTCGGATCGAGGCGCCTGCACCTCGCCGAAAATCGATTCAGCCGCGGGCCTTCTACTAGTCCTATAGTCGCCTTCAACGCCGACGCTCATGCGCTCGTCGCCGGCAAGCCCGGCATGAGAAAAGCGCGGATACACGCTTTGGCATTCCCGGTGTACTACCGCGTCGCCGAGGAGCTGCTGTCTGCGGCGACCTATGCGTCGCTGATGCGCGAGACAAGCCAGCGGAACGGCGGCACCTTCGTGGCGCTGAGCTCCTGCGACCGCTGCGGACCCGCCCGGGATCGGCCGCCGGCGCCGCAATAGGCGGCGGCGCCACAGCCTATCGGAAGTCCCGCTTCCGGAACCTCGTGTCCGATTTCGGGACGGCCGGGCGCGGACTGACCCGGTCTTCCGGCCGCTTTGGCTGACCGAACAGTGCGTTGCGCGCTCCGGCTCATCTGGCACGGGCCGTGCTGGACGAGGAAGACCATGCCGCACGTCGAATACGCCGTCCGTCAGTTGCTGCGCCGTCCCGCGCTGTCGCTGACCGTCATCGTCATGCTCGCGCTCGGCATCGGCGCGACGACGGCGATGTTCTCGCTCTACCATCAGATTCTCGTCCGCCCTCTGCCGGTGCCGGAGCCCGAGCGGCTCGTCAATCTCGCGTCGCCGGGCCCGAAGCCCGGCGGAAGCATTCGGGATCTCGCGATCGGAGACGGCGACGCTCAGTTCAGCTATCCGATGTTCCGCGATCTCGAGCGCGAGCAGACGGTGTTCACGGGGCTCGCGGCCTACGTCGACTTCTTGGCCAACTTGAGCTTCGGAGAGCGGCCGTTCGCCGGCCGCGGAGCGCTCGTCTCGGGCCGCTACTTCGATGTGCTCGACCTGCAACCCGCGCTCGGTCGACTCATCGGGCCGCAAGACGAGCCGCGCATCGGCGAGTCCGCCGTGGCCGTGCTCAGTTACGACTACTGGCAGACGCAGCTCGGCGGCGATCCGAACGTGATCGGCGAGACGCTCACGGTCAACGGCCAGGCGCTCGAGATCATCGGCGTTGCGCCGGCGGGCTTCACGGGCACGACGCTCGGCGTGCGCTCGCAGGTCTTCGTGCCGCTCACGCTGACCTTGATGCGGCCGGCGCCGATTCACGAGAGCCGGCAGTTCTACTGGCTGTATCTATTCGCGCGGCTCGCGCCCGGCGTGACGCCGGAGCGGGCGAATGCGGAGCTCGGCGTCCTCCATAGCCGCATTCTGAACGAGGTCGAAGCGCCGATGCTGAGCGAGGCGGAGTTGCCGGGCGGCATGCTCGAGCAGTTCCGGCAGCGCCGGTTGACGCTCTCTCCGGGAGCGCGCGGCAAGAGCCCGCTCCCGGACAGGGCGGCCCGGCCGCTCGAGCTGCTGCTCGGCGTGACGGTGCTCGTGCTCCTGATCGTCTGCGTGAACGTCGCGAATCTGCTGCTCGCCCGCGGCGCATCCAGGACCGGGGAGATAGCGATTCGGGCGTCCCTCGGCGCGAGCCGCGGCCGGCTCGTCCGGCAGCTGCTCGGCGAGTCGTTCGTGCTGATCGCGGTCGGCGGCGTCGCGAGCCTTCTCGTCGCCGTCCTGATCGTGCGGCTCATCACGGGCCTATTGCCCGCAGGTCTCGCCGCCGTGCTCGATCCGCAGTTGAGCTCCGCCGCGCTGACGTTCGCGGCCGGCGCATCGCTCGCGACCGTCGTCGTGTTCGGCTTGGTACCCGCATGGCGCGTCAGCGGCGTGGACGCGGCCGAGGCGATGAAGGCGCACGCCTCACGAGCGTCCGGCGGCCGCGCTGCGGTGCGCTTTCGCGCAACGCTGACCACGGCGCAAATTGCGTTCTCGATGGTGCTGCTCGTGCTCGCGGGGCTCTTCTCGCGCAGCCTCGTGAACGTGGCCCGAGAGGATCTCGGCATGAACATCGATTCGCTCGTGACCTTCAGCATCACGCCTCGTCTGAACGCGTACGATGCCGAGCGCCTCGCCGCTCTCTACGATCGCGTCGAGGAGACATTGGCAGCGCAACCCGGCGTGCTCGCGGTCGGCAGCGCATGGCTTCCGCTGCTCAGCGACTTCTCGATCGGCGGGCAGATGTCGGTCGAAGGCTTCGAGGCCGCTCCGGATCTCGACCGCGCCGCCACATGGCAGCTGATCGGCTCCGGCTACTTCGATGCGCTCGGCATTTCGCTGCTCGCGGGGCGCGCATTCACGGATCGGGACACGGCCAATTCGCCGCCGGTCGCGATCGTCAACGAGAGCTTCGTGCGCAAGTTCGGTCTCGACGACCCCCTCGGAAAGCGCCTCGGTTTCGGCACGACGACGGACCTTCCCTTCGAAATCGTCGGTGTGGTCGCGGACGCGAAGCACGACTCGGTCAAGGGCGAGATCCAGCCGATCGTCTACGCGCCGCGCCGACAGAGCGCCGACGCGATCGAGTCGATGTTCTACTATGTGCGCGCCGGCGTGGACCCGGAAGCGCTGCTCGCGGCGATCCCGCGCGTCGTCGCGGAGATCGACCCCGACGTTCCCGTCACGAACCTCCGGACGATGACCGATCTCGTGCAAGAGACGGTTTACATCGATCGCCTGCTGTCGGTGCTGTCGGCGGCATTCGCCGCGCTCGCGACGCTGCTCGCAGCCGTCGGCCTCCACGGGGTGCTCGCCTACAACGTCACGCAACGCACGCGAGAGCTGGGCCTGCGCCTCGCACTCGGCGCCGAGCCGAGCCGGCTGCGCGCGATGGTCTTGAAGCAAGTCGGCGCGATGGCGGTGATCGGCGCGGCCGTAGGTCTAGTCGCCGCGCTCGGTCTAGGCCGGTTCGCCGAAGCCCTCCTGTTCGGCTTGTCGGGGCGCGATCCGCTCGTGATTCTCGCGGCGGCGGCCGTGCTCGCCGTCGTCGTGTGGGCCGCGGGCTACGTCCCCGCGCGGCGCGCATCGAGGGTGGCTCCGATGGAGGCGCTGCGCTACGAATAGCAGGAGTGGTCTTCGGATCGTGATCCCGGTCCTGTCGCCGCAGGCTCGCGCCCCCTACGCTGACTCGTCCTCAAAGGCACGAGACGCGACACGATGGAGCGAGACAAGCACCGGGACGAAGAGCACGCCGAGACCGCGATTCTCCCGAAGGAGCCGGACGACGCGCAGATCGACGCCGAGGCGACCGCCGTCCTCGACGAGGCGCGCCTGCGCGAGCTCGGCTGCGAGCCGCTGCCGAAGAAGAAGTAAGCGCGGCCGGTCGGCCTACTCGCCGGCCGGCCGCTTGATCTGAAATTCGATCTCCTCTTCCGCGGCGCCGCGCTCGTGCTCGACGCTGAAGCTCGCGCGCGCCGGGACGTAGATCCGCTGGCCGGCGATCTGAATCTCGAAACTTGGAGCCGGCCTCGAGCGTATCGGCAAGCGAGCACTTTGTCGCAATAGACCGCCGCTGCTACGATTGATCTCCGATTCAGCCACCCGACGTGCCGCGGCCTCGAGGCGCGGCAGACATGTTTGGAGAACCAAAATGGCCAAGGGAAGCTGCTTGTGCGGAAAGGTCACTTACGAAGCGGCCACGGTCGGGCCGAGCGTCACGAAATGCCACTGCAAGATCTGTCAGAAGACGAGCGGCTCGGCTTACGGCGACTACACCACGGCACCGTTCGACAGCTTCAAGTGGACGAGCGGCGAGTCGCTGCTCAAGAAGTACGAAAGCTCTCCCGGCAACTTCCGCAATTTCTGCTCCGTGTGCGGCACGCACATGCCGACCGGTCACCCCTCGATGGGGATCTACTTCATCCAGCCGGGGACGCTCGACACCGCCGAGCCGCTCGTCGAGTCGGCGCACATGTTCTTGAAATCGAGCCCGCCGTGGCACAAGCGCCAGCAGGGGCTCGCGGAGTTCGACGAGTATCCGGGATAGGACGCCGTTCCGCTGCCAAGGATGGCGGAGGGTGCGTGACGCTCGCCGAACGGCATGCCGCTGCTACGCCTTGCCGGCCGCCCGTTCGCGCCGCGTCTGGCTCTCGGGCGGCCACTCCGTCTTCATGTGGTAGTACGCCTCGAACGCACGCGCGCCTTCCGGTAGGCGTACCCATGGGAGCTTCGAACGCGTATAGATGTGCACGTCGGGTGCGATCGCATCGGGCTCGTCGAGCGTGCCGACACGCACGAATCGCAAGTATCGGCGCCGGCCGTAGTCGCTCCAAACGGCCGTGCCGCATGTCGCGCAGCGGTAAACGTCGTGCGGCCGGCCGCTGTCGGTCGGCATGGTGTGCACCGTGAGCTCGCCCGACAAGAGCACGACGCGATCCGTCTCGATCAGCGCGTTCAGCACGAATGCCGAGCCCGTCTGCCGCTGGCAGTCGCGGCAATGACAGCAGTGAACGAACATCGGCTCGGACTCGAGCCGATAACGAACGGCGCCGCAAGCGCACCCGCCTTCATAGCTACTCATCGTGACTCCGGTGTCGGAAAACCCGAGACGTCCAGCTCGAAAACAGTCATGAGCCCTCCGCAGGGAGCGACTGCCGGATTCTCATGCCCCCCTGCCCGGCGATTCTAGCGCTACCGAGCGCCGTAACGGTCGCGCCGGCCGCGCGCGGCGCCGTATCGCGCGAGGAACGTCTCGACTCCTTCCCGCGCACAGGCGACGACGTGCTCTCTGGACGGCACCGTCCCTACCAGCATCGCGCGGTCCAGGGGCTCGCCGGCCACGAGGTACGCGAACTGCGACGCGGCGCATCGCGCGTCCGCCACTCGCAGCAGCCCGGCCCGCCCCAAATGCTCGAATCCCGACGCCAGCGCTTCGAGCACCTGACCGGGAACGCGATCGAAGTACTCCCTCGCCAGAGCGGGAAACGCCCGCGCCTCGGCGATCAGGAGCCGCCGAAGCGCGATCACCTCGCGGCGCACGATGACGAGCGCGAGGCGACAAGCCAGGTCGTCCAGTGCCGCCCTAAGGTTCGTTGCGGTGATCCCGACGGTGAACGCTTCGTGCAGCTCGCGGGCGAACTCTTCCGCGTAAGCGATGACGTCCCCGACGATCTGTGTGAAGAGCGCATCCTTGTCGGCGTAGTTGTTGTAGACCGTGCGCTTCGTGAGGCCGGCGAGCGCCGCGATCTCCTCCATCGTGGTACCCGCATACCCGTTGCGCAGGAAGAGTGTCCGCGCCGCATCGACTACGGCCGCGCGCGACCGAACGACGCGCGGGTCGTCCGCGCGCGGACCCGCGAAGCGGCGAGCTCGGCGCCGGCGAGCGCTCCGGTTGGATGATCTTGTACTGATGGGTGAAATATTATACCGTCCAGGATATAAATCCAAACCAGTCATGGTAAGCCGACGATGGAGCCCGAAACATCCCCCGGCGCGGCACCGAAGCTCGGGAACGAATCGGGATTCGATCGGGGCGCCGCGGTCACGCGGTCGCTGCTCGGTTATGGCGTGCTCGTGGGTCCCTTCTATGTGGCCGTCGGTCTGATTCAGGCTTTCCTTCGCGACGGCTTCGACCTCACGCGTCACCCGCTGAGCTTGCTCGCCAACGGGCCGGGCGGTTGGGTCCAGACTGCGAACTTCGTGATCAGTGGCCTGATGGTACTCGCCGCTGCCGCGGGGGCCGCGCGCGTGCTGGGGGCGAAGGCGCGCGCGGTGAGCGGGTTCCTCGGCGCCTTCGGCGCGAGCATGATCGTGGCGGCCGTGTTCACGGCAGACCCGTCGGACGGCTTTCCCCCCGGGACTCCCGAAGGATATCCCTCGTCTATCAGCACGTCGGGGTTGCTCCACCTCGTCGCGGGCTCGTTGGGATTCATCTCCCTCGCCGTCAGTTGCTTCCTCGCGGCGCGAGTAATGTCGCGCCGTAACGTGCCGTCGCTCGCGCGTCTCTCGCTCACATGCGGCCTTGCGGTCGCGCTGGGATTCTTCGGTGGCGCGGCACTCTCGAGCCGCTCCGCTTCCGCTGCAACCCTGGGAATCTGGTTGAGTGTCGTCGTAGGGTGGGCATGGCTCGCCGTCATGTCGCTCCACCTGTACCGCGCGGCGCCGCACCCGAGCTGCGGGCCTCGATCCCCCTATGAGTAGCTACTCCCAGCCGCCCCACCGGAGCTCAATGGGCAGGACCTTCATGAACGCCTCGACGGCGTGGATCTGACCGTCGTAGACTTTGAAGCTTTCCCAGACCGTAAGCTGGTCTCCGCCTTCTTCGCGTACGCCCCACGCCATGCGGAGCCAGACGATCCCCATTCGCTCGTCGACTCCGATCAGGCGCGTCGAAACGTCGCCGAGGCGCTCGAAAATGGCCAGCGACTGCGTCGCGATGTTCTGGCAGCCCGGGGCGAACGTGCAGTCCGGGCCCGCCATCACCTGGCCGTTCTCGTAACGGTAAGCGTCCGGCGCGAACGGTGCGTTCACCGCGGCGAAGGTCTTCGCCGCATTGAGGCCCGCCGGATAGTGCATCGCCGCCTCGATCGCCTCCTCGCGCGAGGCGAGTTGCTCCGGACGCGGGGCGTAGTTCATCTCTTCGCTCGGGGCGCTCAAACCATCGATGTTGAAGATGAGTCCCTCCGCGCGGCTCCGCGTCGCGACCGTCTCGATCTCGGTGATCTGCCGGTCGACGACCTTGAGACGAACGACCAGCAGCACCGGCGCTCCATCCTCTTCCACGACGACATCCGCACCGGCCATTCCCGCGCGCTCATCGAGGATATCCTGGCGATAGCCGCGGAGCCTCGTGACGGTGTTCAGTAGGCTTACCTGCGCAAGCGGCTTCTCGATGGCGTCCTCCGTCACGCGCAGCGTGTCGGCGACGGGCAACTTGCTCGGATCATGCTCGAGCAGCGCATAGAGGAACGTTGTGATCATGCCGCGCAGACACTCGCGGTCGCATGTGTCGGTGGCGGCCGATGCGGTTCGATCGGCCGTTGCCGCGATGCCGGCCAGCACGGCGAGAGCCGCCCACGTCGTCGTTCTCATTTTTCTCCTCCCCCGCCCGCTCGGTGACGCGGGCCGCCAATAGTCTAAACGTTCGGCTCCTCGCCGCGCGACGTGCGCGCAAGCCATCGCGGCGACGACCTCGCGCCCGGGGCCAGGGGGAGGCATCGGCACCATCCGACCGCCCGGGATGCGCTGCGTCTCTCCCTTGACCCTCGACGTTTCTTGTATTAATGTCTTGATACAACATCACAACTACGGCGGGCGGCTTGCGTATACGAATCTCGCCGGACGAGGGCGTTCCGGTCTATCAGCAGATCGTGAACCAGATCAAGTATCTGGTCGCGTCCAAGGTCCTGCGGCCGGGCGACGAGCTGCCTCCGATCCGCGCGCTAGCGGAGCAGCTCTTGATCAATCCGAACACCGTCGCGCGCGCCTATCGAGAGCTCGAGATCGCAGGGCTGGTCGTGAAGCGCGGCACGGTGGGCACCTTCGTATCGAGCAGCCCTTCGCCGTTCGCGCGCCGAGAGCGGCTGCGAATCGTGCGGCAGAAGGTGGACACGCTGCTCGCGGAGGCGAGCGCGCTCGGCGTCGACGTCGAGGAGCTCAAGGCCGTGATCGACCAGCGCGCGAGCGCGATGCACGCAGGTCTGAAGTCGAAGCGAGGCGGCCATGAAAGCTGAACCGAGGGCGGGCGACATGACAGGCACCGAGACGATCGTCGAGGTTCGTGGGCTCGAGCGGCGCTTCGGCGCAACACGGGCGCTCGCGGACGTGAGCCTGGCCGTGCCGCGCGGCGTCGTATTCGGCCTCGTCGGCGCGAACGGCGCCGGCAAGACGACGCTGATCCGCCACGTGATGGGGCTGCTCCGAGCAGAAGCGGGCGAGGTGCGCGTGTTCGGGCTAGATCCGGTCGCGCACCCGACCGAAGTGCTCGCGCGGATCGGCTATCTCTCCGAGGTGAGCGAGCTGCCGGAGTGGATGCGCGTCGCGGAGCTCATCGCCTTCACACGCGCGTTCTATCCGCGATGGGACGACGACTATGCCGAGCAGCTGCGGCAAACCTTCGAGGTCGACGCGAGCAAGCGTGTGAAGGAGCTCTCGAAGGGGCAGCGCGCTCGGCTCGGGCTCCTGCTCGCGGTCGCGCACCGGCCGGAGCTTCTCGTGCTCGACGAGCCGTCGTCCGGGCTCGATCCGCTCGTGCGCCGCGACATCCTGCGTGCGATCGTGAAGACCATCGCCGAGGAGGGGCGCACGGTCCTCTTCTCTTCGCATCTCCTCGACGAGGTCGAGCGCGTAGCCGATCACGTCGCGATCATCGACCATGGCCGGATCGTCGCGAACGATGCGCTCGACGCGCTGAAAGGCACGTATCACCGCGTCGTGCTCCGCTTCAACGAGCCGCCGCATGCCACGCCGAAGGCGAACGGGTTCTTCCACTGGGAGGGCACGGGGCCCCATTGGTCGGCATTCTTCTACGGCGAAGCGAGCGCGGCGGAATCGGCGGCCGCCGCCCTCGATGCGCGCCTCGTGGAGCGCGCCACCCCCAGCCTGAACGAGCTTTTCGTCGCGCTTGCCGAACGCGACCCGGCAATGCGGGACCAGCATCCGTGAACGCGGCGTTCAAGGGCGCCGCGCTCTACGTCTTCAGCCGTCACCGGCTTCTACTCGTCTCCGCCGGCGCGATCTACGTCGTGATTTTCGCGCTCTTCGACACGCTTTGGGCGCTGGAAGGGAAGCCGCTCGTCGTCACGATGCTCACCTTCCTGCGCGCCGCGCCGTTTTTCCTGCCGCTCGCGCTGTTCGTGACGTCTTCGAGCGTGCTCTCGGTGGATGCCGCAAGCCGTGAATCGGCGTTCCCGCGGCACTTCTCGACGCTGCCGGTCGGCTCGATCCAGCTCGCGCTCCCGTTCGTGGCGTACGCCATGCTCGTATGGGCGGTCGCCTGGGCCGTCGCGATCGAAATCACCGGCGGCCGCGTGCTCCTCGCCGGACCTCTGCACCTGCCGAGCGATGCACTCCGCCGCGAAACGTGGTTCCCGTTCCTCGAGCTCAGCCTCCTCGCGTGGGCGCAGGCGCTCATGTGGACTCCATTCCGTCGCCGCTGGGGCCGGATCGGTCTCTTGCTCGTGCTGGTCGCGGTACACGTCGCCGGGCTCGTTGCCGGCATCAACGAATTTTTGGGTGCGGCGGAATTCGCCGCCCTCTGCGCGGCCGGCGTGCTGTCGGCGGGCGCTGTCGCCGTGCGCGGCGTGGCCCTTGCACGGCGAGGCGATCCGCCGCCCGCCGCGTCGCGCGCGGCAGTCGAGTCGGCCGGCCGAGCGGCGCCGGCGATGACCCGAAGGCCGGCATTTCGCTCGGGGGTCGATGCGCAAGTGTGGTACGAGTGGCACCTGCACGGGCTGTCGCGGTATTTCTTTCTGACCACCGTCTGTGCCCTGATCCTGGCGGCCCCGATGCTGCTCGCGCCGCGCCGCGACGCTTTGAGCGCCGACGCGATACTGCCCGCCGCCGTGGGCTTGCTCTTCATCGCCCTCGTGTTCGTCCCGTCGTTCGGGCCGCTCTTCGCGAACTTCGCGTCGAACCGATACAAGGCGTTTATGATGCCGTCGTTCTTCGCCGCGCTCCCCCTTTCGTCCGGGGATTTCGCATGGGCGAAGATGCGAGCCGCGGCGCGCAGCGTGGCGCTCATGTGCGCGGGCATGACCGCGACGATCGTGCTCTGCGGCGTGCTCATCGAAGCGGCGTGGCCGGCCGTGCTCGCGGCGGGCCTCCGCGAGCGGTACGGTCCGCTCGAGGGCACGACCCTCCTCGCCCTCGCGGCCGCCGCGCTGCCGCTCGTCGCGATTGCGGCAACCATGAACACCGTCTGGCTCGCGCTGTCGGACCGCCGCGCCGTGTGGCACGGCGTGACCTCGGGCCTCGTGCTCATCGTTCTCGGCTGGGGCTTCGGAGTCACGTGGATGCAGACCCATCCCGCCGTCGCGCTGCCCAGCGTGATCCTGACCCTCGCCGCGGTGAAGCTCGCGGCGCTCGCTTGGCTGATTCACCGGGTGGGCACGCGTCGCCTCTACCGATGGTCCCGGGTCGGCACGATCGGCGGCGTTTGGCTCGCAGCGGCCGTCGCGGTGCTCTCCGGGTGCGTGCGCTACGTTCCCGGAGCCGGGGATCACCTCGTCACCGCGGCCGCCGCGATCGTCGTCCTCCTGCCCGTGCTCGGGATCATGGGCGCGCCGCTCGCGCTGCACGTGAATCGTTGTCGGTGAGGCACGCGCAACCGATGGAAGTCAAGATCGCACGCTCCGACGCCGAGCTCGAGCGCGTCGCCCCGGTTCTCCGCCAATTGAGGCCGGATTTGTCGCCGGAAGACTTGATCGCGAGAGTCAAGGCGCAACAGAGGAGCGGGTATCGGGTGGCCTACATCGAGTCCGATGGAGAGATCGTGTGCGCGGCGGGCTTCGTGATCGGGACGAAGCTCGCGTGGGGCAAGCACCTTTACGTGGACGACCTGGTGACGGCGGAGCACCGCCGCTCGGGCGGTTTCGGCACCAGGATGATCGAGTGGCTGAAGGCGTACGCGCGTGAGCACGGCTGCGGCCAGCTTCACTTGGACTCCGGCGTGCAACGCTTCGCCGCGCACCGCTTTTATCTACGCCACGGGTTTCACATCACGAGCCACCATTTTTCCATCGTGGATCTCGCTGCCGGCGAGTGATGCCGAGTGGAAGGCGAGCGTCGACGCGACCTATTCGATACGCCGCCGCAGGACGGACGCGCAGGCCGGGTGAGCGGCGATTCGGCGCCTCGAGGAAGGCGCCTCGCTCGAATCAGTATCTGAGAACCTGCGAGGGCCGCACTCGCGCCGCGCGCCACGTCTGACCAATGACGGCGATCCAAGCGACTACGAGCGTTATCGCCAAGCTCAGCAGGAACGGCGTGAGCGTCACCGGTATCCGGTGCAGAAAAACGCGCAAGTAGGCTTGCACGGCGACGAACGCGAGCGGCCACGCGATGAGGTTCGCGACCACGATCGGCTTGGAGAAGCTGGTAAGCAGCATCGCGCCGATCTGCCGCGCATTCGCACCCAGCGTCTTTCGGACGCCGATCTCGTGCAGCCGCCGGCCGGTGTTGTGCACGGCCATGCCGAAGAGGCCGATCGCGGAGATCACGAGCGCGAACAGCGCAAGGCCGTTGAAGACCGTGTTGATGCGCCCAAAGGTCAGGTAGTTCTGCTCGAACAAAGCGTCCATGAACCTCAAGCTCATCGCGATCTCCGGCGCTTGCCGATCCCAGGCCGCTTCAATCGCGGCCAACGTGGCGGGAATGTCGTCCGCCGCGATCCTTGCGATGACGTACCACTGATGACCGCTGAGAATGTAGACGTTGGACGTGGCGCCGAGACCGAGGAAGTGCATCGGACGGTTCTCGACGGCCCCGATGATCGTGACGGGCACCACCGGCCCCTCCTCGGCCAACGAAGGCATGTAGATCACCTGATCGACGGCCGCTTCCGGCGACGGGAAGCCGAGCTGCTCGGCAAACGCTCGATCGACGACGATGTGCCTCGGGCGCGACGGATCGCTGCCGTCCGGGAACATGTCCTCGCCGTGCTCCCGATCGAAGACTCGTCCGGCGAGGACCGGCGTACGCATCGTCTCGAAGAAGTCGTACGCCACGATGTTCTGGTACGTGACCTGGTTCGCCTCGCTTCGGTCCTCGGTGCGCCGAAACAGCCCGACTCCGATCTCGCTGCTCCACGGAATGGCGCCGACGCTGGTGACCGACCTGACGGTTGGGATGCGCAGCAGATCGTTGCGGAAGACTTCCGGATCGACGCGGGTGAAAAACGGCACGTTGGTTATCGTGATCAGCGGATCCCTGTCGGTGCCGAGCCCGATCTGCCTGAGCTCGCGGTTCTGACTGAACATGACGAGCACCGCGATCAGCAGGAAGCTCGCGGCCGCGAACTGAGCCCCGCCGAGCAGCGCCGGCAGGACCCGCGGGCCGCTGCGCATCCTCCCGGAGCGCAGCGCGTCGACCGGCCGCACGCGCGACAGGACGAACGCCGGGTAGGCGCCCGCGAGCAAGCTGACGACGGCGATGAGGCCGATCACGAATAGCCAAAAGCCCGCCGAGCTCCAGAGCGCGAGCGTGAGATCGACTTCCGCGTAGGCGCGAACGACGGGCGCGACCAGCACGACCGCGAGCAAAGCAACCACGAGACCTGCCGCGGCGAGCAAGCCGGCTTCGAGCACGTACTGGAACATCAGCTGACCGCGAGCGGCGCCGACGACCTTGCGCATGCCGACTTCCTTCGCACGTGCCGTTGCCTGCGCGGTCGCGAGGTTCGCGTAATTGATCGCGGCAACGACCAGCACCAGGCCGCCGAGGAGCAGCAGCAACGTCGTGATCGAGACCGCCACGCGGTTTCCGGCGAAGATCAGCGAGTCGATGCCGGCCACCATCAGGCTGCGGATCGGCACGGCATCGAACTGCAGATCCGCGATTGCGGCCTGCTCGGCCGGCACGTGGCGGCTCGCAAAGTCGGCGAGGCCCGCTCTGAACTCGGCCTCGTCGAGGGAGCCGTCGGCCGGCAGCACCGCATACGTGACGCAGCACGTGCTGAGCCAGTTCTCGGGCGCCTGCCCCGCGTTCCGGCCCTGCGCGATCGCGACCAGCCGCTCCGCGGCATCCCACGACACGAGGACATCGAAGCGCAGGAACGCGGACGCGGAGGGCCCCATGTGCGAGGGCTGCGGAATGTCGTCGATGACGGCCGTGACCGTGCCTTCGATATCGGTGGAGACCTGGATGAAGCGGCCGATCGGATCCGGAACGCCGTAGAGCGTCATCGCCGCCGACTCGGTCAGCACGACGCTGCCCGGCCGGCTGAGCGCCGAGGCGCGGTCGCCGGCGCTCACGGGCAGGTCGAATACATCGAGGAATTCGGCGTCGGCGTAAGCGAGCTGCAGGCGCGTCTTCTTCTCGCCGGTGGTGACCGAGACGTCGTTGCCGTTGCCCGGCCAAGCGCGGACCACCGCCTCGAGCTCGGGAAAATCGGCTTCGAGATACTTCGCGACGACGTCGCTCGTGCGGGGCACGACGCCCGTGGCGGCGCTGCCGTCGCTCAGCGCGAGGTTGGCGGTGATCGCGTAGGTTCGGTCGGCCGCGGCGACATGCCGTTCGGCGTCCGACCAATAGACGACGGTGGCGTAGGCCGCGACGAAGCACGTGAGGCCGAGCGCGAGGGCGAAGATATTGACGGCCGTGGCGAACGGTCTGCGTCGAAAGGCGCGCAACGCGACGACGAAGTAGTGCCCGAGCATTCGCCCCCCCACGCCGACCTTTGAACGGCCGAAGACTTTCTTGCATCGAAGAAGCTATCACAAGATGCCAGGGCCTGGCGACCGGGCTCCCCGAACGCGATCGGCCTGCACGGACCTGCCGGGCTGCGGCAGGAATCGGCCCGAGCGGCCACAGCGATCGCCGCGGGGACGCACCGATGAAACCCGGAGCGCCCTTCGAGGGACAAAAGCATTACGGGCAATCGCCGCCGATATCGGCAACGGGAGCAGGCACGAGACATGGTGGAGGCGTTCATCAATCGAATCGCCGCGTGCGTGCCGCCTCACGACGTGCACGAGGCGTTCATCCGCTTTGCCGAGTCTCAGCTCCGAGACGACCGTCGCAACGCCCTCCTGTTTCGCCGCCTCGTCGGAAAAGGCGGAATCGATCACCGCTATTCGTGCTTGGAGCCGCTGGACGGGCTCGACGGCGACGTGCTGGATGTCGGCGGCCTCTTCGTCCGTGGGCGTTTCCCGGGCACGGGCGCGCGCATGCGCTTTTTCGAGGAGCATGCTCCCGGTCTCGCCGCGGACGCCGTGCGTCGTCTGCAATTGGAGGACGAGCGCAGCCGGATCACGCACCTGCTGATCACATGCTGCACCGGGCTTTCGGCGCCCGGCCTCGATCTCGAGATCATCGAGCGCTGCGGTTTGGCGCGATCGGTCGAGCGAACGATCCTCGGATTCATGGGCTGCTACGCCGCCGTCAACGCCTTGCGTCTCGCACGTCACATCGTGCGATCGGAGCCCGAGGCTCGAGTGCTCATCGTGAGCCTCGAGCTGTGCACGTTGCATCTGAAGGAAACGACGGACCTCGAGGAGATACTGTCGTTCCTGCTGTGGGGCGACGGGTCGGCCGCGTGTCTCGTCACGTCGAAGCCCGAGGGCTTCGCTCTCGACGGCTTCACCACGGTGCTCGCGCCCGCCGCGCGGGATTTGATCACGTGGAACATTCGCGACGCCGGTTTCGACATGCGGCTTTCGGGCCAGGTGCCGCATGCGATCTTCGAGTCGCTCGTCGCGCATTCGAGCGAGATCCTCGCCGGAGCGGAAGCCGGATCGGTCGACCTTTGGGCCGTGCATCCCGGCGGCCGATCGGTCCTCGACGCGGTGGAGCGCGCGCTCGAATTGCAGCCTTCTGCGCTGTCGGCGTCGCGGGAGACGCTGCGGCGCTTCGGCAACATGTCGTCCGCGACGGTGCTGTTCGTGCTCCGGGAGCTTCTCTCGTCGGCGCGCGCAGGCGCGAAAGGGTGCGCGATGTCGTTCGGCCCGGGGCTCGTCGCCGAGACGATGCGGTTTCACGCCGTGGGCTGAGGCGATGCCGGGAAATCTCACTCATGTCCGCGTCGGCCGCAGCGCCCGTTCGGTCGAGCCCGAGTGGCTCGACGAGCTGCCTGCCGCCGATCCTCGGGCGATTCGGTCGCGGCGCGATCTGCAGCGCGTCAACGCCTGGATGCTGAACGCGCGCATCATGGGCGAGCTGCTCGAGAGCCGGTGCGGCGCGCCGCCGCGCTCTATCGTCGATCTCGGCGGCGGCGACGGAACGTTCCTGCTGAAGCTCGCGCGGCGGCTCTCGCGCCGCTGGCCCCGCGTGTCCGTGACGCTGGTCGATCGCCAACCCGTCGTCAGCGATCGAACGCGCGCGGAATTCCGCTCGCTCGGATGGGATCTCGAGCTGGTCGGCGCCGACGCTCTCGCCTATCTCTGGGGGGCGAGCGCCGTTCGCGCGGAGGTCGTGACGGCGAACCTTTTCCTGCACCACCTCGATACGGCGCAGCTAGAGCGGCTCTTCGCGCTGCTCGCCGGCGTCGCGACGCTGTTCGTCGCGTGCGAACCGAGGCGATCGGCGGCCGCGTTGGCCGGCAGCCGGCTCTTGTGGGCGATCGGCTGCAACGACGTCAGCCGTCATGACGCCGTCGTGAGCGTCCGCGCCGGCTTCTCGCGAAACGAGCTGTCGCTGCTCTGGCCCGGCCGCCGCGGGTGGTCGCTCGAGGAGCGCGAAGCGGGCCCGTTCACGCATGCGTTCGTCGCGCGGCGCGGCGCGGCGCCGGGCGCCGAATGATCCACGATGCATTGGTGATCGGCGCCGGCCCCGCCGGGTCGACCGCGGCCTTTCTCCTCGCGAAGGGGGGCTGGTCGGTTGCGGTCGTGGAGAAGCGGCGCTTCCCTCGGCCGAAGGTTTGCGGTGAGTACGTCTCGGCCACGAACGCCGGATTGTTCGACGCCCTCGGGCTCGGCGCCGCTTTTCGCCGAGCGGCCGGCCCCGAAATTCGCCGCGTCGGCCTCTTTGCGAAGGACGCGTTCTTGACCGCCCCGATGCCGAGCGCGCACGGCGCGGCCGACGGATGGGGGCGCGCGCTCTCTCGGGAAATCTTGGATGCGCTGCTGCTCGAGCGCGCCCGGTCCGCCGGCGCCGAGATTTGGGAGCCTTATGCCGCCGTCGAGCTCCGCGCGGAGCGCGGGCACCACGCATGCAGAATCGCCGCGGCGGGCGTGAATCGGATCCTGCGGGCCCGCGTGGTCGTCGCGGCACACGGCTCCTGGGAGCCGGGGCCGCTGCCGAGTCAATGTGCACGCCCCCATCGCGCCGCCGATCTGCTCGCTTTCAAAGCCCGCTTCCGCGGCTGCGTGCTCGAAGCCGACTTGATGCCGCTGTTGGCATTTCCGGGCGGCTACGGCGGCCTCGTGCAAAGCGACGGCGGACACGCGAGCCTGAGTCTCTGCATCCGCCGCGATGCCCTGCAACGAATTCGCAAGGCGTCTCCCGGGCTTCCTGCGGGACCGGCGGTGCTCGGGCACGTGCTCGCCCATTGCCGCGCGGCGCGTGCGAGCCTCGATGATTCGAGCGTCGAAGGGCGATGGTTATCCGCCGGACCGATCCGGCCCGGCATCCGCCCGGCCTATGCAGCGGACGTGTTTCGAGTCGGCAACGCGGCCGGTGAAGCCCATCCGATCATCGCAGACGGCATCAGCATGGCCATGCAATCGGCCCTTCTGCTCGCGCGACACCTGACCGCGGCCGAGAACGCTCTGTCGTCCGAAGACGATCGCAGGCAGGTCGGAGCGGCGTATCGAGCGGACTGGCGGCAGCGCTTCGCGATGCGGATTCGCGCCGCCGGGCTCTTCGCCGCGCTCGCGATGCGAGAGCGCTCCCCCGCGCTGCTCCTGCCGCTCCTGCGCGCTTTCCCCGAGCTCCTGACGTTCGGCGCGAAGCTGAGCGGGAAGACCGCGCCGCTCGACGCGAGCTTCGCGGCCGGGCACTGAGACGATCGTCGCGATCCGCGGAGCGAGCGGTGCTTCGGCGGCGGGCCGCGCTCGCGAACGTGAGACTGATCGAGGTCCTCACTTCGCATCACCGAGGCCCCGCGCGCGGCGCGCCCGTCGCGCCTGCCTTGACGGACGCTCCGAGCGACATTACATTTCCCCTTATCTTTTTAGGGGTAATGCAGGAGACCACATGGCGCAGGATCGGCTCAAGCTGATCCAAGGCACCGTCGACCTGCTCATCCTGCGTACCCTGACCCGCGGCCCGCAGCATGGCTACGGCGTCTCCGCCTGGATCCGCGAACGGAGCGGCGGCGAGCTCGGTCTCGACGACGCGGCCTTGTACCAGGCGCTGCATCGGCTCGAGCGGCGCGGGCTCGTCGCGAGCGAGTGGGGCCTCTCGGACAACAATCGGCGCGCGAAGTACTACGAGATCACCCGCAAAGGGAGGCGGCACCTGACCGAGGAGTCGTCGACCTGGAAGCGCTACGCGCGGGCGGTCTCGGCCGTGCTCGAGTCCTCTTGAGCGCGGTGCGGCCGCGGAACGTCTGCGAGGATTCCCGCGCCGCTTCCGCTTCCCTGGCGCTCGTCGGCCCAAATCCGCCGCGACGCGGAGGACGAGCATTGACCGCAGCCAGCATCGTCGCGGGCGTGCTCCTGGCGCTCGCGGCCGCGCATCTTCTCGGACCGCGCGCCAAAATCCGGCCGCGCGTTACGCTAGTGATCGGGCACCCTTTCGGAAAGTGCACGATTGAATATCGACGCGGCCTCGCCCGTGGTGCTGGGCCTCCTCGGCAGCCTTATCGCCGGCCTCGGAACCGGCGTGGGTGCCCTCCCCGTGCTGTTCGCCGGGAGCGGGCTGTCCCAGCGTGCCTATACGCTCATGCTGGGGTTCGCGGCCGGTGTGATGCTCGGCGCCACGGCGTTCTCGCTCATCGTGCCGGGCCTCGAGGCCGCCGCGGCCCGGGTCGGCGCGGGCTTGCCCGGCGCCCTTCTCGTCGCGGCGGGCACCCTCTTGGGCGGCCTCGCGCTGTCGCGGCTGCATCGCTTCGTGCCCCACGAGCACTTCGTCAAGGGGCACGACGGGCCGCCGATGGAGCGCGTGAGCCGCCTCTGGCTGTTCGTGTTCGCGATCGCATTGCACAACTTCCCCGAAGGGCTCGCCGTGGGTGTGGGATTCGGAGGAGACGAGCCGCTTCGCGGCGTCTCGCTCGCCACCGGCATCGGCCTGCAGAACCTGCCCGAAGGGTTCGCTGTCGCCGCCGCTTTGGGCTCCCTCGGCTACTCGCGGAGCACCGCGTTCGCGATCGCGCTCGGCACGGGGCTTATCGAGCCGCTCGCCGGGCTGATCGGCGTGCTCGCGGTGACGCTGGCCGCGCCGCTGTTGCCGTGGGCGCTCGCGTTCGCGGCTGGCGCGATGCTCTACGTCGTGAGCGGCGAGATCATCCCCGAGACGCACCGCGAAGGCAGCGAGACACGCGCCACGTTCGCCGTCCTCGCGGGCTTCGCCCTCATGATGGTGCTCGACGCATCGATCGTCTGAGGCTCGCCGTCGATCGCGCGCTCCCAGTGTGGCGTCCCGCAAATATCTATGCATGGTGCTTGGCGGGACGCTCGCGGGCAGGGACGCCCGCGAGCGAGCCTACATGGACGTATTCACGGCGGTCCCGGCAAGCACCATGCATAGATATTTGCGGGACACGCGCTTGCGCGCGCGTCGGTCCTCGGGGGAACCTAACGCCGTGGACGAAACGCGCATTCTCGCGCCGCCTCCGATCCCGACGGAGCGCTTCGACGACGCGGCCGCCGCGGTCGCGCGGCTCGAGGAGATCTACGAGCGCAACACCGCGTTTCTGCGGGCTCGGTTCGAGGCCTACGCGAGCGGCGACGATCCGGAGGGCCGTATTCGCGCCGCCTACCCGTTCGTGCGGATCACGACCACGACGTACGCTCGGCTCGATTCCCGGCTGTCGTACGGCTTCGTCGCGGGGCCGGGCGTGCACGAGACGAGCGTGACGCGGCCGGATCTGTTCCGCGACTACTACACCGAGCAGATCGGCCTGCTGATCGAGAATCATGGGACGCCGGTCGAGGTCGGCGAATCATCCGACCCGATTCCGATTCACTTCGCTTATCGGCGCGACGTGAACATCTCCGCCGAGGCCGGCCCGGGGACGCCGCGCCGGCTGCTGCGCGACGTATTCGACACGCCGGACCTCGGCGCAATGGACGATGCCATCGTGAACGGCACGCTGCGCCGCGCGCCGGGCGAGCCCGCGCCGCTCGCGCTCTTTCGCGCGGCGCGCGTCGACTATTCGCTGCACCGCCTCCATCACTACACCGGCACGGACCCTGAGCACTTCCAGAATTTTGTGATCTTCACGAACTACCAGTTCTACGTGGATGCGTTCGCGAGAATCTGCCGCGAGCGCGCGGCCGCGAACGACGGCGAGTGGCAGAGTTTCGTCGAGCCCGGCAACGTCATCACGCCCGCCGGCCGCAACAAGCCGGTAGCCGGCGCGCCGCCCGACCGAATGCCGCACATGCCGGCGTTCCATCTGGTCAAAGCCGGGCACGACGGGATCACGATGATCAATATCGGCACCGGACCGTCGAACGCGCGCAACATCACGGATCACGTCGCCGTGATGCGCCCGCATGCTTGGCTCATGCTCGGCCATTGCGCGGGCCTGCGAAACTCGCAAAAGGTCGGCGATTACGTGCTTGCGCATGGATACGTCCGCGAGGATCACGTTCTCGACGAGGAGCTGCCGCTCTGGGTGCCGGTCCCCGCGCTCGCGGAGATGCAGATCGCGCTCGAGCAGGCCGTCGCGTCCGTGACGAGACTCTCGGGCTTCGAGCTGAAGCGCGTGATGCGGACGGGCACAGTGTGCAGCGTGGACAACCGCAACTGGGAGATCGGCGACAACGAGACGAGAATTCGCCAGCTCTCGCAGTCGCGCGCCGTCGCGCTCGACATGGAATCGGCGACGATCGCCGCGAACGGATACCGTTTCCGCGTGCCGTACGGTACGCTGCTCTGCGTATCGGACAAACCGATGCACGGCGAGATCAAGCTCGCGGGCATGGCAAGCGAGTTCTATCGGCAGCGCATCGGCCAGCACCTCGACATCGGGCTCGACGCCATCGAGCGGCTCCGTGCGCAGGCGCGCGAGCGGCTCCACTCGAGGAAGCTGCGCAGCTTCGCAGAGGTCGCGTTTCGGTAGGGTCGCGGACAGCCGCACCCGTCGACTGCGAAGGATGGGTAGCCTTCTTCCGTTCGCAGGGACCGCGGACCGCCTCATAACCGTCCGGAAATGCGTAGTTTCCGAACCGTTCCGGGGACGATGAGCCCGCCGTAACGCGTTAAAGTGGCGGCCCCGACGGCTTCGAGGACGACATGCCCATTTCCGAGCGGCGCAGCGAATTGGTTGCGGACATGATGGTTCGCACCGGCATAGACGGGCCGATGATCGAGCGGCTCGTGCACGCCTTCTATGCCAAGGTGCGTCGGGACGAGCTTCTCGGTCCGATCTTCGACGCCCGCATCGGCGACTGGGACAAGCATCTCGAGCGCATGTGCCTGTTCTGGTCGTCGGTCGCCCTCGGAGCCGGCGCTTATCAGGGCAGTCCGATGCAGGTACATGCGCCGCTACCGGTCGACTCGCGCCATTTCGACCGCTGGCTGTCTCTTTTCGAGGAGACCGCGAACGAGGTCTGCCCGCCTGCGGCCGCCGAGCACTTCGTGGTCCGGGCGAAGCGCATCGCGCAGAGTCTCGAGCTCGGCATCGCGAGCTATAACGGTCACATCCTCCGAAAGGGGCAGCGCTACCACCGGGCCTGAGCTCCTCGGCGGTTACCGGTCTCACAGGCCGGTTCGCGCATCTCACGCAACGAAGGCAATGGCATGCACTTTGCAAAATGCCTCCGTGAATGCCGGCGGCCGGCAGGAGGACTCGCGAGATGGCTCTGCATTGGTACAGGCGGCCACGCCTGGTGGTACTGAAACCGAACAGCTCGGTGCTCGAGGCGGCGCGGGCAATCGAGCAGAACCGCATCGGCGCCGTCGTCGTGCAGCACAAAGGGCGCGTCGTTGGCATCGTGACCGATCGCGATCTTGCAGTGCGCGCGCTCGGCCGCGCGCTCGATCCGAAGACGACGACGATCGACGAGGTCATGACGCCGGATCCGCTCACGCTCACTCCCGCCGATAGTCAGGCGGATGCGATCCGGCTCATGCAGACGCGCAACGTGAGGCGCATCCCGCTCGTCGAGGAGGAACGCGTCGTCGGCATGGTGACGCTCGACGACCTGCTCATCGACGAAGGCGCGCCGCTCGAGGAGCTCGCCGCGGTCGTTCAGGCGCAGATCGGAGAAGGCGGCCCGGCGCAGTCCGATCGTTTGCCTTCTCGGCGGCGCAGGCTCGCGCGCGCCGAGGGGACGCTCGGGCGATTGGTGAACAAGGTGCGCGAGGAGGCGGACCTCGAGTCCGCGGAGCAAGCGCGCGGCGCCCTCGAGGTCGTGCTCGCGTCGCTGGTCCGGCGGCTGAACGAGGCGGAGGCCGAGCACCTGATCGCACAGTTGCCGTCGCTGCTTCAGGCGCCGCTCCGCAGGCTGCCTCCCGGGCCGGACAAGTCGGTCACTCGAGAATCCATCGAGAGCGAGCTCGCCGCCCGGCTCGACCTGGACCGGGGGCGCGCCGGGCAGCTGCTTGCCGCCGTCGCGGCAACGCTCGCGCAATGGATCAGCCCGGGGCAGATGGAGGATGTGAGAGGGCAGCTGCCGCCGGAGCTTCGCGAGGTGTTTCCGGCTTCTGCGCCGGCCGCTCACGCATGAGGTGATCGGCGAGCGTTTGACGGTCGTACCCGGCGAAACGCATCGAGGGAGTCGACGCACGTTCAGGTTCGACGGTCAAGCCGCCAACGCCGATCACGAACGCCGCCATACTGTGATTCGCGTCGCTCCGGCGTGCTGCTGAACTCGGTACCGTCGTTGCACCTCCCGGCGCTACAGCACGATTCGATCCATGGAAAGCTCGGTGACGTTCACGCCAAAGCGCGCCGCCGGGCTCTTCGGAGCGGCCTTCGCGTTCGTCTTCCTGATGATGCATGCCCCTGATGCAATGCCGCCCGGGATGTTGAGCGCTTCCAAGTGGCTGGTGCTTCTGCCGGCCGCGTTCCTGCTGGCATTGCGGCCGTCCGTCAAGCCCTGGAGCAGCGGACTGGTTTTGGCGGGCGGCGTGTTCGTCGGCGTGTGTATCGCAGCCATCCTGCGCGCGTCCAATATCTGGCCGATCGCCGGCGTGTACTGGACAGCCATCTGGTTGCCGCCGATCGTCGTCGGCTCCGCGGCCGGCGTTTTCGTGGCCCGGGCGGCCGGAGGAACCAGGAGATGAGCCGCTTCGAATCGCAACGTGGGGCCACCGTAAAGCTCGCGGAGACGCGGCGCGCCGGCATCGACGGCGAAGGTGACCTCTGATGGCGCTCTTTCAAGGCGTGCTGCTGCTCGTCGTCGGCTATGGGATGCTGGGCGTGGTCTATCGATCGCTGACCAAGGGATGGCTGCCGTTCGGGAGGAATGGCTTCAAGGGGCGGCTGGAATTGCGCATGGACGAGAGCCCGGTCGGATATTGGACGGCGTACACCCTTTACTGCGCCTTCGGGCTCTGGTGCGTGTTCCTCGCATTGGGCGTGCTTTCCGGACGGATCGAGCCGTTGCCGCTGCGATGACGATCTTCGGGCGCTGACTCCGCGGGTAGCGCTCCGTCTTGTCAAGAAAGCGCCCAGCGCTAGTATCCACTAGAGCATGGTCGAAGACACCGCGCCCTCCCGCCTCTCGTACAGCCTGCGCGCGCCCGAGGTCGAGGGCTTCGATGCGATCGCCGAGCTCGCGCTCGACCTTCGCTGGTCCTGGGACCATGCGACGGACCGGATCTGGGAGCAGCTCGATCCCGAGCTCTGGGATCTCACGCACAATCCGTGGGGCGTGCTGCAAACCGCCTCCCGCGAGAAAATCGCAGCCGTGCTCGCGGATCCGGCATTCCGGGAGCGCGTCGACGAGCTCGTGCAACGGCACCGCGGCCTCGTCGAGGCGCCGGCGTGGTTCCAGCGCACGCACCCGGACGCGGCGCTGACGGCCGTCGCTTACTTCAGCATGGAATACATGTTGAGCGAAGCGCTGCCGATTTATTCGGGCGGCCTCGGCAATGTCGCGGGCGACCAGCTCAAGGCCGCGAGCGATCTCGGCGTGCCTGTCGTCGCGGTTGGCCTGCTCTACAGTCAAGGCTACTTTCGGCAGGTCATCGACCAGCACGGTGCGCAACAGGCGCTTTATCCGTACAACGACCCGGGCCAGCTGCCGATTACGCCGCTCCGGACGCCGGACGGCGAATGGCTTCGGCTCAAAGTCGATCTCCCCGGCTACGCGCAGCGGCTCCGCGCCTGGCAGGTGCAGGTCGGCCGAGTCAAGCTCTACCTGCTCGACAGCAACGACGCCGCGAACTTCGCGACGCGCCGCGGCGTCACGAGCGAGCTCTACGGCGGCGGGCCGGAGCTGCGGCTTCAGCAGGAGATCGTGCTCGGCATCGGCGGCTGGCGGCTGCTGACGGCGCTCGGCATCGATCCCGAGGTTTGTCATTTGAACGAAGGGCACGCGGCGCTCGCGGTGCTCGAGCGCGCGCGCACCTTCATGCAGGCGACGGGACAATCCTTCCACGCGGCGCTCGCCGCGACGCGCGCCGGCAATCTCTTCACGACGCACACCGCCGTCCCGGCCGGTTTCGACCGCTTCCCCCCGCCGCTCGTCGAGCAGTACCTCGGCCGCTACGCGACCGAGGAGCTCGGCATCTCGGTCGAAGAGCTCCTCGCGCTCGGCCGCCGCGATCCGAGCGACGCGGGCGAGGACTTCAACATGGCGTTCCTCGCGATTCGCGGCAGCGGCGCCGTGAACGCCGTGAGCCGGCTGCACCGCGAGGTGAGCCGGCGGCTATTTCAGCCGCTGTTTCCGCGCTGGCCCCGGCACGAGGTGCCCGTCGGGCACGTGACGAACGGCGTGCACATGCCCACATGGGATTCCGCGGCGGCCGACGAGCTCTGGACGACCGCGTGCGGCAAAGCACGCTGGATCGGCGCGTTCGAGACCATCGAGCGCGACATCCGCTGCGTCAGCGACGAGCGTCTCTGGCAGCTGCGCCTCGACGGCACGCGCGCGCTCATCGACTATGCGCGTGAGCGCTTGGCGCGGCAGCTCACCGCGGCCGGCGCGCCGGCACATGAAATCGAGCGCGCAAAGCATCTCTTCGACCCGAACACGCTGACGCTCGGCTTCGCGCGCCGCTTCGCCGAGTACAAGCGCCCGAACCTGCTGCTGCACGATCCCGACCGGCTGCTCAGGATCCTGACGAACCCGCAGCGTCCCGTGCAGATCATCGTCGCGGGCAAGGCGCATCCGGCCGATGCCGCCGGGCAAGCGCTGATTCGCCAGTGGATCGACTTCATCCGAAGCCGGCCGGACGCGAGGGCGCACGCGGTCTTTTTGAGCGACTACGACATGCTGCTGACCGAGCACCTCGTGCAAGGCGTCGACGTGTGGATCAACACGCCGCGCCGGCCGTGGGAAGCTTGCGGCACGAGCGGCATGAAGGTGCTCGTGAATGGCGGGCTGAATCTCTCGGTGCTCGACGGCTGGTGGGCCGAGGCCTATACGCCCGAGGTCGGCTGGGCGCTCGGCGACGGCCGCGAGCACGGCGACGACCCCGTTTGGGACGCGACCGAAGCCGAGGCGCTCTACGACCTTCTCGAGACGCAAGTCGTGCCGGAGTTCTACACACGCGATGCGAGCGGTGTTCCAAGGGCCTGGGTCACCCGGATGCGAGAAAGCATGGCGCGGCTGACGCCGGAGTTCTCGACCAACCGCGCCGTGCGCGAATACACGGAGAAGCACTACTTGCCGGCGGCCGCGGCTTATCGGCGCCGGGACGCGGATCGCGGTGCGGCCGGCGCGCGGCTCGTCGAGTGGCAACGCTGGCTCGAGCGGAAGTGGCCGGCGGTGAGATTCGGCGAGACCAGAATCGAAACCGGGGACCGAAGGCATACCTTCGAGGTGCATGTCTATCTCGACGAAGTCCCGCCCGATGCGGTCTGCGTAGAGCTTTATGCAGACGGCCGCGACGGTGCCGCTCCGTTTCGGCTCGAGATGCTGCGCGCCCGCGAGCTTTTCGGCTCGGCCGGCGGTTTCGTCTACGAGGGTTCCGCGCCGGCGGACCGGCCCGCCGAGGATTACACCCCGCGCATCGTGCCCCGGCACGAGGGCGCGGCGGTGCCGCTCGAGGCGGCGCAAATTCTCTGGTCGAGGTGAGGTCCTCTCCGGCGCGCTGCCGCGTTCCGACGGCGGCTCTCGCCCTGCCTGTTGCAATAGAGCGACAGGCCCTGCCGGGGCAGATTCGGGTTTTTTTCCCAGAGTTTTCAGGACGGGTAGCGAACCGGGGGCTCTTTCGCTACAGTCGCGCCGGCCGTCCGGACCCGGGCCTCTCCGACGCCGAATCGGACGCTTGCGGACTCGGCCGCGTCATCGCGAAATGTTTGTGCAAACGGAGCAATCGACATGAGAAAACAGAGCCTGTTGTTCGCTGGAGCGCTTCTGCCATTGGCCTGCGCGGCGCAAGAGGCGCAACAGCTCGATTACACGTTCGTCGAGGTCGGATATCTGAATTCCGAGATCGACGCCGGGCCTCTGGACGTCGACGGCGACGGCCTCGGACTCGACGGCTCCTTGTCGATCACGGATTCGGTGTTCGTGTTCGCCGGGTACGACTCCTTCGACTACGACGCGGGCGTCGACGCGACCAGCTACGGGCTCGGAGCCGGCATGCATTGGACGTTGAAGCCGGAGCTCGACCTGGTCGCCGACCTCGGCTGGGTGCATGCCGAGGTGGATCGGCCGATCTTGCCCGACGTCGACGACGACGGCCTCGGTCTCGGCGTGGGACTGCGCAGCCGGGTCCACGAGGCGATCGAAGTGCAGGCGGGCATTCGCCACATCGACCTCGACGACTCGGACACCTTCCTGACGCTCGGCGGCCGCTACTACTTCACGGACAGCGTCGCCGCGGGCCTCGGCCTCAGCATCAACGACGACGATACCGGCTGGAGCCTGGGGCTGCGCGCAGAGTTCGGCAACTGAAGCGGCGCCGCCGAGTCCGCCTACACGGTCCACTCCCCGACGATCGCGAACGCTACGAGCTTGCTCACCGCCGGCCGCCCTTTCAGAATGGGTGAATCGTGTCGGAGCAGGCCGCGATCGTCGTCGGAGTGGGCCCCGGCCTCGGGTGGGCCGTGGCGCAGCGGTTCGCGCAGGCCGGCCTGCACACGATCGTCGCGGCACGCGACCGAGGCAAGCTCGAGGCGCTGATCGCACGGAGCGACCGCAACGTCGCGCCGCCGGAGCGCTTCGAAGCGCGGGCCTGCGACACGACGAGCCCCGCCGACGTCGCGGCGCTCTTTTCCTCGTTCGATCGCGACGGCCGGGCGCCGGCCGTCGTCGTCTACAACGCCGGCGCGTTCGTTCCCGCCGGCATCCTCGACATCACGCCGGAAGAGCTCGAGCGCTGTTGGCGCGTCGGCTGCTTCGGCGGGTTTCTCGTGGGCCAAGCGGCCGCGCGCCTGATGACGCGGCACGGATCCGGCACGATCATCTTCACCGGGGCCACGGCTTCGCTTCGCGGGAGCGCGAGATTCGCGAACCTCGCCGTGCCGAAGTTCGGCCTCCGGGCACTGGCTCAGTCCATGGCGCGCGAGCTCGGGCCGAAAAACATTCACGTGGCCCATGTGATCATCGACGGGCAGATCCGCTCGGAACGCTATCGCGCGCTCGCCGACGAGCGCGGCCCGGACGCCATGCTCGCCCCGGAAGCCATCGCCGAGACTTATTATCGGCTGCACGTGCAGCCGCGGAGCGCGTGGACTCACGAGCTCGATCTCAGGCCTTGGTCGGAGAAATTCTGAATCTCCGCTCCTGAAAAGGGAGGAACGCATGCGGAATACCACGATGCTGTGGGTGTGCGTCGTCGGCGCCGTGTTCGCGTGGGACGGCGCGAACGCGCAAGACGCGCTCTTCGAGTCGCTGGCCGACGAGTACGTCGAGGAGCTCTTGGCGATGAACCCGGAGCTCGCCACGGCGCTCGGCGATCATCGCTACGACGACCGGCTCAACGACTACAGTGTCGAAGGTGTCCGCGCCAACCTCGCCCGTGAGCGGAAGTTTCAGGAGCGGCTCGCCGAGATCGACCCTTCGAGGCTCGACGAGACGAACGCCGTCGACTACGAGATCCTGAAAGCGACGATCGACGCCTCGATTTTTGCGCTGGAAGTCCTGCGGGAGTACGAGTGGAATCCGCTCCAGTACAACCTCGGCGGCTCGATCTACTCGCTTCTGGCGCGGGATTTCGCGCCTCTCGAAGAGCGATTGCGGAGCGTGAAGGCGCGCCTCGAGGCGTTCCCGGCCGCGATCGAAGCGGCCAAGACGAACCTCAAGAGCCCGCCGCGCATTCACACCGAGACGGCCATGCTGCAAAACGAAGGCACGATTTCTCTCGTCCGCGACGAGCTCGGCCGCTTTCTCGAGCAGGCGCCCGAGCTCGCGCGCGAGATCGAGCCGGTGCAGCAGGCCGCGGTGGAAGCCCTCGAAGCCTATGGCGAGTGGCTCGAGTCCGAGCTGCTGCCGCGGTCCAACGGCGATTTCCGTCTGGGAGAGGAGAAGTTTCGGGCGAAGCTCGCGCATACGCTGCATTCGGATCTCTCGATGGAGGCCATCCTCGAGCGCGCCGAGCAAAGCCTCGCCGAGACCAAGGCGGCGATGTACGAGACGGCGCTGCCGCTCTATCGCAAGTACTTTCCGGATGCTCGGCCGGAGCAGCTCGAGGACCGCAAGCTCGTGATCAAGAGCGTGCTCGACGAGCTCGCGAAAGACCGCCCGACCGACGACACGATCGTCGACCAGGCGCGCACCGATCTTGCGGAGATCACCCGCTTCGTCGGCGAGCACGAGCTCGTGAGCCTTCCCGACGAGCCGGTCGAGATCATCGTGATGCCGGAGTTTCAGCGCGGCGTAGCGATCGCGTATTGCGATTCGCCCGGCCCTCTCGAGGAGAACGGCGAGACGTTCTTCGCAATCGCGCCCACCCCGATGGACTGGACCCCGGAGCGCACGGAATCGTTCTACCGTGAATACAACGACTACATGCTGAAGGACCTCACGTTCCACGAGGCCATGCCGGGTCATTATCTTCAGATCGCCCACTCGAACGAATTCGACGCCCCGACGAGGGTGCGCGCGATCTTCTCGAGCGGATCGTTCGTCGAAGGCTGGGCGCTTTATGCCGAGCAGCTGATGGTCGAGCATGGCTACGGCGGCCCCGAGGTCAAGATGCAGCAGCTCAAGATGAAGGCCCGGGCGATCATCAACGCGATACTCGATCAGAAGATCCATGCCGGCGACATGACCGAGGAGGAGGCGATGGATCTGATGATGAACGAAGGCTTTCAGGAGGAAGGCGAAGCGGCGGGCAAGTGGCGCCGGGCGGCGCTCGCGTCCACGCAGCTTTCGACCTACTTCGTCGGATACAGCGAGATCGTCGACATTCGGGAGGCCTACGAAGCCGAGCACGGGCCGATCACGGATTGGCGCGCGTTTCACGACGAGCTGCTGTCGTTCGGCTCGCCGCCGGCCAAGTACGTGAAGGCCCTGATGGGCCTCTGACGGCCTCGGGGACGCTTCCGCCGCGACGCGGCGCCGCAATCGATCACGGCTCGGTGCGTGTTCGTTGAACCGCGCCGTCCCGCCGGCCCGTCCGAGCGACGTCATCGGGCCGCACTGCCGTCCTCGCGACGCCCGGCCAGGATGATCCTGTTCCCCGCCCTCGTTTCCGCGCGAGCGATGCCGAGCCCGCACTCCTCGAGCTTCGCTTCGACGTCTCGATAGTCGAAACCGAAATGAGTGCTCCAGTTCTTGCGGGCGTCTCTGAGAACCGATATGGGTCTCCCGACGAGCAGCTTTCGCAAGTATTGGAGGCTCGACGGAGGGCCCGGCAACTCCTGGAGGCCGTATCCCAAGCTCCGCTTGGCGAGGAACTTCAACGTTCCCCATGCCCCGATCTCGATCGGCACCGAGATCAACAGCGTACCTCCCGGCGCGAGGGCGGCCGCGAGATTTCGCACGGCACGCTCGAGGTCGCCCACGTGCTCGAGCGTTTCCAGGCAGGAGACGAAGTCGTAGCGCCGCGGCCATTCGACCGTCTTGTTGAGGTCGACTCGATAGAATCGGATAGCGGGATGATGCCTGCGCGCTTCCGCCAAGAGCTCCTCGGAATAGTCGAAGCCGGCCGCTTCCGCGGCGGGCAGACGCTCCACGATCCGGCACGTGACGTAGCCGTTGCTGCATCCGACGTCGGCGTAGGCGATGGGAGGCGAGCCGAACGAGAGGCCGTCGATCAGCTCGAGCACGGAACGCAGCCGGCGCCTGTGGTGCCAATGCAGCGGCGATCGGGACCGGTATATGCGCGAGTGATCGATCATAACGCTATTCTCGTGCGGCTCGTGCAGCCGTACCGGCTTATGTAACGTACCAGCTCTCGCAAATCTTCAGCAGCTGGTGTTCACCACCTGCGTCGGCGAGAGTGACGGTGGCGGGGGGGAAGCCGGCGCACCGCTCGACGTGCTCGCCCTCCTCGCGCTGCTCGGCGCGTCGCAACGCCTGCGGGAGAAGGTGTCGGACGGGCATTCGCGGCGTGGCGGCCGCGATCGATCAGGGTTCGGTACTGGTTCGCTGAACCGCGCCGTCCCGCCGGCCTAAACTCGGATCGGTCGAAACGTGTGCGGTTTCTCGACATATCCAGCGTAACCGTCGATCCGATCGACACGTCGTGCGGATATGTCGATAAAATCGTCCTTTTTCGACATATGCCTCGAGCTTGTCGATCCGATCGACGTGTTCCGCGGAAATGTCGATAAAATCCGCTTTTGTCGACATATCCAGGGAACGTGTCGATCCAATCGACGCGATCCGCGTCGGATCGGAGCCGCGAAGCCTCAATGAGTTGATTCATCTCTAATTTTCATAGACCAAGAGGGCTCCGGATGGCCTTCGACCCCGTCGTCCCCCACAACCATCTGCCGGATCTGCCCCCGCCGACGCAAGACGTCGAGACCGCGCCGATTCTGAGGAAGTGCATCACCGCACGGGTCGCGCTCGCCGGCCTCAAGCAGGCCGCGGAGCTCATTCCGAACGCGACGGTCCTCGCCAATGCGTTGCCGCTCCTCGAGGCGCAGGCCAGCTCCGAGATCGAGAACATCGTGACCACGGCCGACAAGCTGCTCGAGTATGCGGACCTGCCGGACCATCGCGCGGATGCCGCGACGAAGGAGGCGCTGCGCTACCGGAGGGCGCTTTTCGAAGGGGCGCGCAAGGCTCGGTCGAAAAGGCTTTCGATCGATACGGCCATCGAGGTGTGCCGAACGATCAAGGGCGAGAAGATCGATATCCGATCGAACCCGGGCACGAGGCTGAAGAACAACACGACGGGTCAGGTCGTGTACACGCCGCCCGAGGGCCTGGCCGTGATCCGCGCGAAGCTCGCGAACTGGGAGCAGTTCATCAACGCGCAGAGCGATCTCGATCCGTTGATTCGACTCGCGATCCAGCATTACCAGTTCGAGGCGATCCATCCGTTCGCGGACGGCAACGGGAGAACGGGCCGCGTGCTGAACATTCTCTACCTCGTGCAGCAGGACCTGTTGAGCAGCCCGATCCTGTACATGAGCCGCTACATCATCAGGAACAAGGCGGACTATTACCGCTTGCTGCTCGAGGTCACGATGAATGGAGCGTGGGCGCCGTGGATCCTCTACATGCTCGATTGCGTCGAGAACACTTGCCTGTGGACCACCGACAAGATCAAGGCGATACGGGAGCTGATGCGTCACACGGCGCAGTACATCCAGCGCAAGCTCCCGAAGATCTACACTTGGGAGCTCGTGGAGCTCTTGTTCCGGCAGCCGTACTGCCGCATCGGTCACGTCGTCGACGCAGGGCTCGCGAAGCGCCAGACGGCGTCGGTCTATCTGAAACAGCTCGCCGAGCTCGGCATCCTGACGGAGATCAAATCCGGCCGCGAATCGCTGTTCATCCACCCGAAGTACGTGGAGCTGCTGAAGGGCGACGAAAACGTCTGGGTCTACTACGCGGGCGTGGAGACGGAAAGCCGCTACCAGACCTGACCCCCGAAAAAAGGTGTCAGACACCTTTTTCAACGAAATGGTGTCAGACACCTTTTTTCGGACACCTCCTTTTTCAACGCCGCCAGAGCTCACGGCTCGCGAGCGCGGCCCCCTCGGCGAGCGCTCGGAGCTTGGCCCACGCGATCTGCGGATGAACCCGGAAGCCGAGACCGCAGTCGGTGCCGGCGATGACGTTCTCACGGCCGACGAGGCCCGCGTAACGGACGATCCGATCGGCGACGAGCTCCGGGTGCTCGACGACGTTCGTCGCATGGCTGATCACGCCGGGAATCAGAATCTTGCCTTCCGGAAGCTTCGTGTCCTTCCACACCTTCCACTCGTGCTCGTGACGCGGGTTCGCGGCTTCGACGGAGTACGCGCCGGCGTTCACGCGCAACATCAGGTCGACGACGTGCCGCAGCGGGAGATCGTGCGTGTGCGGCCCGTGCCAGCTCCCCCAGCAGATGTGATAGCGAACGCGGTCCGGAGGAATGCCCTCGAGCGCATGGTTCAGCGCCTCGATGCGGAGCGCCGCGAAGCGGCGATACTCCTCAATCGGCGGCGCCGGCACGATCATGTCGTAAGTATCGGGCAGCGCCGGATCGTCGATCTGCAGCACGAAGCCCGCGTCGACGATCGCCCGGTACTCGTGGCGCATCGCATCCGCGAGAGCGAATAGAAAGTCTTCCTCCTTTTCGTAGTATTCGTTATGGAAGAAGTGCTCGAGCCAGGCCGGCGCGAGCGCGCACATGAACGCCTCCTCGACCGCGACGTTCGCCTCGGCCAGCGCCGCCTGGAAGAACTGAATGTCTTTCGGGATCTCGTCGTGGCCGACGTAGCGGATCGGACCGGTGCAGACGATCCGCTCCGGCGACCCGACCCAGCCGAGCTCGCCGTAGAACTCGGCGAACTCCAGGCGCTCGCCCGTACGGTGAGCCATCCAGGCGGGCTCGCCTTCTCTGACTTCGCGGCTCGTCAACCCGCTCAGGCGCCGGCCATAGTTGAACACCCAGTAGCCGAGACGGCTCAGCTCCCCGTTGCTGACCACGTCGATGCCGGCCTCGGCTTGCTTACGCAGCACGTAAACGATGGCGCCTTGGAGATGAGGCTCGACCTCGGCGGGGTCCGGCGGCCGACGCTCGCGGATGCTGCCGGCGACCTTGCCAAACTCCGGCGGCCCCTCGAGCCGGCCGGCGTGCGTCGTGAGAATCCGATCGATGCTCCTTTTCACGGCACCTCCATTCTAGCGGGTCGAGCCGATGCGGCGGGCGACGCATCGCACTCGCCCGCATCAACTCGCGCTTCGCAAAACGTTGCCGGCCGCAGCCGTGAGGACTATAACTTGGACGTGGCTGCGACGGCGCCCGCCGATCTTCCGATCCAATGCGCTTGCGGCGCCGTCCGCGGCGTGCTGCGCGGAGTCTCGCCCGAGCGAGGCACTCGTGCAGTGTGCTACTGCGACGACTGCCAATCCTTCGCGCACTTTCTCGAGCGCGCCGACGAGATCCTGGACGCTCACGGCGGAACGGAGGTTTTCCAAACCTCTCCCGCACGCGTCGAGATCTCGGCCGGCGCCAACCGGCTCGCCTGCATGCGGCTGACGACGAAGGGGCTTTTTCGCTGGTACACGAGCTGCTGCCGCACGCCGATCGGCAACACCCTGTCCACCGGACGGCTGCCGTTCGTCGGACTGATTCAGTCGTGCGTGGCGGCGGACGCGGCTCGGCGGGAAGCGGTCCTCGGCCCGATCCGCGCCCGGGTCTTCGGCCGTTTCGCGAAAGGAGACGTCTCGGCGCTCGACGTCCATGCCCGGGCGCCGCTGGGGCTGATGGCGCGCGCGGCGCGCATGCTGATCGGCGCGCGGCTTCGAGGCGATCACAAGCGCTCGCCGTTTTTCGACGCGCGAAGCGGCGCGCCCGTGGCCGCTCCGTACGTGCTGACGGACGAGGAGCGGCGCCGCGTCGAGCGCGTCCGCGACGCTCTAAAAGGTGTCTGACACCTTTTCCGAGAAAATCGTGTCTGACACCTTTTTTCCTGATCACGCGGGATGGAGGCGGACCGGCAGCTTCGCGGGCCCGTGGCCGATGGTCGTCATCCAGGGCTCGGGCTCGCCTGCGGCCTCGAACCGCTCGACCTTCTCGACGAGCGCGCCGAGCATCGCATCGGCCTCGAGCTGCGCGAGCGTGCGGCCTACGCACATGTGCACGCCGTACCCCCACCCGACGTGGCCTCTCAGATTGCGGCCGATGTCGAAGCGGTCGGGCTCCTCCCACCTGCGCGGGTCGCGATTCGCGGCCGCGAAGAGCAGACCGCAGCGCGTGCCCTCCGGGATCACGTAGCCGTCGATCTCCACGTCACGCGCGGTGATACGCCCGGCCAGGCGCGACGGTGAGTCCCAACGAAGGCTTTCGTCGAACGCGGCACGGATCATCGACGGCTGCTCGCGCAAGCGCCGATACTCCTCCGGAAACTCGCAAAAGGCGCGCATCGCCGTGCCCAACGTCATGACGGTGGTGTCGGCCGCGGCCGAAAGGAGAATCTGCACGAGCAGCTTCGCCTCGTCCTGCGTGATTTCTCCGCGATCGGCCGCGTAGAACATCTGCATGCCGAGCCCCTCCGGGTCGAGATTCTCTCGGTTGCAGCAGTCGTCGACCCATGCGAGGACCGGCTCACTGCCCGCCATCGCCTCCTCGAACAGCGCGTTCTGCGGCCCCATCGTCGCCCAGACCATATGGCCGAACGCCTCCATGTGCTCGCGCCCCCATTCGGGCAGCCCGAGGATGTCGGGCAGCACCTTGTAGACGAACGGCCGGCTCAAAGCCTGCACGGCGTCGATCGCCTCGCCGCCGCTCGCGAGCGCGCGGTCCACGACCGCATCCGCCTCCGCACGAAACGCCGCGGCCGCCCGGCTCAACGCCTTCGGCGAGAGCACCTTGCCGATCACGAGTCGCACCTCCGTGTGGCGCGGCGGATCGTCGGTCAGGAGGATTTCCGGGCGAACCGACTTCGGGTCGTGCCAGGGCCGCGACCGGCTCGAGAACGACTGCCAATCGGCGAGCCCGTTCGAGACGTGCTCGAACCGGCCGAGCACCATGATGTCCTCGCGCGCGAGGTGCACGACCGGCGCGAGCTCCCTGATCTCGTCGTCGACGGCCCGGGCGTTGCGGACCGAGTCGGCGCCGAACATGTCGATGTCGACGGACGGAATTGTCATCGCCATGCCCGCCACAGTAGAGCAAGTCGCCGGCCCGCGACAATACGAGGTCTGTCGATTGTGGTATATACGCCCCCGTTCCGTTCTACGGGGGGCTGAAGCTCATGATCCATGTCGGCGCATCCAATGCGGATGCCGTCATCGCATTGCTCGGAATCTCCTTTCTGTCGTTCTTGACCGCGACGGCGTTTCGACTCTGGCCGGAGAAGATCCTCACGTGGGCGGAAGGGATCGACGGCTCATTGATGCTCCTGTCGGAGGCGGCGCATCGGGCGTTGATCGCCTTTTGCGCTCGCGCGCTGACGTGCCTGTCGTTCGTCGCGCTGGTCGCGGCGGCCTTCCTTGCCTGAGTCGCTGCCATCGGCGAGGGGTGCCGCCGCTGCATTCGCCTTGCGGCGCGAACGGGAGCTTGTAAACTCGGATTTCTTCGAGCACGAACGCTCGCCGCAGCCGCGCTGCGACGTCCTGTGCGCGGGCGCACGCGGCCCACATCCGAGGAGAAGAAAGTGGCGCTGAAGTCGACGCCGACGTGGGTCCCGATTCTGGCCGGCGGACTGATCGCCGCCGCCGCATTCGCCCAGCGTGCCGGGGACGGCGAGCCGGCAAGAGACGCCGCCGAGGCCGAATGGGAAGACCGCTGCACGGACCCGGCGCTCGACGCTCCCGTCGATTGCGTGCCGGAGACGTTCGACACGTTCGACATCCCGTTCGCATTGCTGCCCGGCGGCCGGATGGATGCCTCCGGGAATCTCGACCCCACGTCGTCGCCGGAGGACGCGCACGCCGGTGCGTTCGCCGCGGCGAAGGAGCTCGGGCTCTTCCGCAACTTCGAGTGGGTGCACTGGATCCCGACCGCGCCCTCCGAGCAGGACCCGGAGACCGGCGCCTGGAGCGGCGGCGACCTCGACGGCTTCCCGACCGGCTGGGGCTCCACCGGCCTCGGCATCGCGGGCGACTGCCTGTTCTGGGGCCGCAGCAACTCCACGAACACCACCGGCCCCGGAGTCACCCGCGAGGTGAAGATCTTCAAGATCCAGCCGGACCCCGAGAAGGATCCCCCCGTCGAGGTCGGCACGATGCCGCAGCTGACGGTCGACAACGGCCGCGTCGCGGTCCGCGACCGAGAGCTTCGCGCGTACAACTACACGTCGAGCGACGGTGTCGAGCGGATGCTGATGGTCCGTGCGGCGGCCACCGGGACGGGCGGCGACGTGATCACCTACACGATCGATCCGGAGACTTGCCTGCCGCTCGACGACGGCGCCGTCGCCGAAGGCGTGCTCGCGCACGAGTTCTATCTCTGGCACGACCCCGACAACCCGAACCGCTTCGTCGTCGCCTCTCAGACCTACGGCTCGCAGAACGAGGACCTGATCTTCACGGCCATCACGGACGAGAACACCGGTGAGGTGCTCGAGGAGCCGGTGTTTCTCGCCGCGTTCACGCTGGAGGACATCGGCGGCCCGGTCCGCGACGAGGTCCCCGACGACACCGGTCTCTACTCCGACGGCCGCTTCCCGGACTACAGCCACCTGACGGATCAGTGGGGCCGCCCCGGCGCGTCGCAGCGCACCCAAGGCAACGACTTGCACTCGGGAAGCCTTTCGAACGACGGTGAGCGCTTCTACGCGGCCGGCGGGACCGCCGGCATGTATGTGCTGAACACCGAGATGATTGCAAACCACACGAACGCCGAGCTTGCGTCGGGCACGGTCTGCAATCAGCGGTCCACGAACGTCTGGGTCGACGGCGAAGTCGGCGGGCTGATCGACGTCCACAAGCTACCCGAGGTCGCCGACGACTGCGTGCATCCGGTGTTGAACAGCGATCCCGGCGTGCTCGCGATGCTCGAGTCCGATCTTTCCGACGTGGAGAAGCTCGTGCGCTACGTTCGGCTCGAGGAGCGCTCCCGCTTCGATTTCGCGCCGCCGTTCGTCGCGGCCGTCGGCGTGCACAGCGCGGTTCCGGTGCCGAACCGGCCTTCTCTCTCGGGCCGCAACACCGAGGGCCGCCCGGCGTACGTCGTGATCACCGAGGAGTGGCCGTTCGGACCGTGCCCGGAGCGCGGCATGAGAATCGTGAGCGTCGAGTCGGAGATCAATCCGATGATGGTGGGCGCTCACGCGATGTCCGACAGCCTCGTCGAGAACTGCATTGCGCAGCCGGTGCCGCCCGGCGCGACGATCCGCCCGATGATGCACGCACACAATCCCACCGTGCTCGAGAATCTCGTCTTCGTGAACTGGCTCGGGCACGGCGTGCGCGCCATCGACATCTCGAACCCGTTCAATCCGCGCGAGGTCGGCCACGCGCGGCCGATCCCGTGGGGCGACGTGATGACGTACCCCGACATCCACGACGGCTTGATCTACATCGGGGACAACCACACCGGGCTGCACGTACTGAAGTACACCGGCCCGCGCGCGGACGAGGTGCCTCAGGAAGGCACGTATTCGTCGAACCGCACGAGCCCGCACTGACCGGCCGGACGAGGAGACGCACGATGCGATGCCGACGGCTGCCGATCCCGATCGTCGTCTCGATGCTCACTATCGGTTTCGTCGCCACAGCGGGTTTCGTCGATACAGCGGCCGCGCAGTCGAACGACGGCGCCGCCCGGCCGCTCTACGACGAGCAGGATTTGATGTTCCTGAGCCACATGATCGTGCATCACGAGCAGGCGCTCGAGATGTCCGCGCTCGTGCCGTCGCGCGCGGAGCGCGACGACTTCGTTCGTTTCGCGGGCTACATCGAACGGGCCCAGGCGGCCGAGATCGCGGTCATGCAGTCGCTGCTCGATCTCGCCGAGGAGCGCGGCCTCGCGATCCCGAGCCACACGCTGCACGGCGACCCGCCGATGGCCGGCATGCTCTCGAGCGCGCAGATGGAAGCGTTGGCCGCGGCGAGCGGCGCCGAGTTCGAGCGGCTGTGGCTCGAAGGGATGATCTACCACCACCAGGGCGCGATCGACATGGCCGAGGCGCAGCAGCAGCGGCAGCTCGAGAGCGGCCGGCGGCCCTACCGCATCGACGTGCTGGTCGAGGACATTCTCGAGGTGCAGCGCGCGGAGATCGCGAAGATGCGGGCCTGGCTCGGTGACTGAGGTGCATTCGGCGTGAGTCAGAATACGAAGCCGAATCCGAAGGCGAGGCCGCTCTGCTCGACATCGTAGAGAAAATCGTCGTCTTCGTAGTCCGTGGAGAGCACTCGGTAGCCGAGGTAGGCGCTCCAGGCGCCGCCGAACCGGTAACCGCCGCCGATCTCCCCAAGCCAAACGCGATCCGACTCGCCGGCGCCGATGTCGCCTCGCACCCACGCGGTCCACGGGCCCGGCCGTTGCGTGCTCCAACGCAACCCGACGATTCCGTCCACCCAGCTCGAATCGTCGCCCCCGATAAAGCCCGGCTCCGCTCGAATCTCCAGATCGAGCGACTGCGCCCGCAGGCCCGCGTACACGGCGAGCCCGTCCCGCAGCGACTTGCTGAAGCCGAGCTCGCCGAGCTGCAGCGTCAGCTCGGCGCTTGCGTTCGTCGGGGTGTCCGTGCTGCTGTCGAGCCGGGTGTAGTTGCCCTCCATGAACCAACCGAGCCCGTCGTTCGTGGCGCGATAGCGAAATGAGGCGCCGACGTCCACGAAGTCGATCAGATCGTCCCAGTCCGCGTCCACGTCGATCGTGCGGCCGCCGATCCCTTGGCGGCCGTCGACGCCGGCTCCCCAGACGAAGGAGATGAATTCGCGCTCGGGCTCTTGAGCGGCGGCGCTCGTCGCACCCAGTGCGCCGAGGGCCGTTGCAACCAGTGCCGATGCTGTGCCCCACGTGACGTTTGGCATGGTGGCTCCGCGTAGATGACGTGCATCGAAACTAACCGCAGAGCCCTCGCGCCGCTATGAGACCTTCGGAACGGGGTCTCAACCGGCGCGAGCAGACTGGCTCGATAGCAGCACGTCCGCGGACGATACCCCGCCGCCGAAGCTATTCAGGGACGACCCTGCCGAGCAGGGCTTCGAGCTCGTAAGCTTCGATCGGCTTCGTAAGGTGCCGGTCGAAGCCGGCCTCCCGGGAACGGCCCAAGTGCATGTCGCCTTCGAAGCCGGTCAGGGCAACGAGCGTCACCGCGCGACCGTACCGCGCCCGCAGTGCTCGAGCCGCGTCGTACCCGTTCAAACGCGGCAGCCCGATATCCATCACGACCACCTCGGGACGAAACTGGTCCGCGACACGGAGCGCCTCGCTGCCGTCATACGCGACCCGGATGTCGTGTCCGAGTATGCGGATGAGTCTCGACAGGGAACGCGCCACGTCCGGATTGTCGTCCACCAGCAGAACGCGGCGCTTCGTCCCGCCCAGCGCGGCGCTCGCGCGCCGCGGTGCCGCGGCCGTCTCCTCGCGAACGAGCGGCAGCAGCATCCTGAACTCGCTGCCCCTGCCCGGACCATCGCTCACCGCTTGCACGGTTCCACCGTGCAGCTCCACGACGGCCTTCACCAGCGCCAGACCGAGGCCGAGGCCCCTGTCGCCGGATTCGAGCGAGCGGTCGAGCCCGTCGAACGTCTCGAATATCGTCTCGAGCCGGTCCGCCGGAATGCCGATTCCCGTGTCCCGCAACGACAAGCACGCGAGGTCGGCGCCGCGCTCCACCGAAAGCTCGATCCGGCCGCCGTGCGGCGTGTACTTTACCGCGTTGCGCAACAAGTGACCGATCGCTTGACCGAGCCGTAAAGGGTCCCCGTCGATGAACGTCGGAGTCGCCGGCAGGGTCGCCGAAAGCGCGTGTCCCGATCGGGCGATGAGCGCGCGGTGCTCCTCGATCGCCGTTCGCACCACGGGAGCGAGCGGGATTCTGCTCCTCTGGAGCCGCAGCGTGCGTGCGTCGAGGCCGTGCGCATTCAACAAGTCGTCGACCAAGCACGACAGCTGCCGCAGCTGACGTTCCATGAGCGTGCAGTGCTGCTCGATCGTTTCGCGATCCCCGTTCGCCTCGCGAATGAGCGCGACTCCTGCGAAAAGGGGTGTGAGCGGGTTGCGCAGCTCGTGCCCGAGGGCGGCCAGCAAGTCCGTCTTGAATCGCTCTGCCTCAAGCACAACCGCCTCCGCCGGCCGCCTCATGGCCCCACGCGTCGCCCCCAATTTCCCACGCGCCGCTGGTGGGCCTCGCGAGGCTCCAGCGTGAAATGGAAAGTCGTGCCGACGCCGCGGCGGCTCTCCACACCGATCCGGCCGCCATGTGCTTCGACGATGCCCTTGGCGACAGCCAAACCAAGCCCCGCGCCGCCCCCCGCCTGGGGATCGGTCCCGCAGAACCGATCGAAAACACGCTCGAGCAAATCCGGGGCGATTCCGACTCCGGTATCCGTAACGGAGATGCGGATCAGACCGTCCTGCAGCGCGGCGCCGAGCGTAATCACTCCGCCCGCGGGGACGAATTTCAGCGCGTTACCAAGCAGATTCGACAGCACCTGCAGCATCCGGTGTCGATCGACGAGGACCGCCGGCAAGCCGATGACAATGCGGCGCTGGAGACGCACGGCTCGGCTTTGCGCTTGGGGCTGAAAAAGCCGGAACACTTCGTCCGCCAGCTCCGTGACTTGCACCGGCTTCTTGTCGAGAGGCAGCCGTCCCGCCTCGATGCGTGAGATCGTGAGCAAGTCCTCGACCAGCCGCCGCATCGTGGTGCTTGCGAGCGCGATGCTCTCGATGCTGTCGACGTCGTCGTCGCTCCGGGGCGCCGACCGCAATGCCGCCGCCGCCGCGGAGATCGACTGGATCGGGCCGCGGAGATCGTGGGAGACCATGGCGATCATATCGTCGCGCTCGCGGACGGCGGACTGCGCCGCTGCATAGAGCCGCGCATTGTCGAGCAGGAGTGCCGCCCTGTTCGCGAGCTCCACCGCATTCGCGAGGTCTTCCTCGCCGAATAGTCGGCCGGAATCGTCCGTTGCGGCGAACATGACCGCACCGAGTGAGCGTCCGCGTGCGTTCAGCGGCACGATCATGAGCGACCGGGGCTCGAGCGTGCGCCCGTCGTTGGGGTCCCGCACGGTCGCGGCCGATGTCCGGTCAGGCACCACTCGCATCGCGAGCTCGGGTTGGCCGCGTCGAATCGCCGCGCCGGGGCCGGTCCGATCCTCGATGCTCACCGGGACATCACGCGCGAACGACTCGACCAACGCACTCTGCTTCGGATTGCAGTGAGCGGCCCCGAGCGTCCGGATCGACCGCTTGTCATCGACTGCGTAAGTGATGCAGTAATCGGCGAAATTCGGGACCACGCGCACAGCGAGCTGCTCGAGTCCCTCGTCCGGATCGAGCGTCGTCGCGAGAACGCGGCTCACGTCCGCGAGCAGAGCGTTCGCTTCGTCCGCGCGTTTCCGCTGCGTCACGTCGCGGCAGACGCCGACCATGCGGCTCGGCGTGCCGTCCGCGTCGCCGAGCACCCGACCGGACGACACGATCCATCGGATCGCTCCGTCGGTTCGGCGGATCCGATATTCGACCTCGCACACGGCGCCGGGCGTGGCGATGGCCGCCTTGACGGCCGCCTCGACGTATGCGGCGTCGGCCGGGTGCACACGGCGAATGGCGCCCTCCAACGTGCGCTCGAACTGGCCCCGCCCGAGGCCGTGAATCGCCTCGAGCTCCGGCGTCCAATCCACTTCGTTCGTCCGGAGGTCCCAGTCCCAGGCGCCCATGTGCCCCGCCGCGAGCGCGAGATGAAGCCGGCTCTCGTGGGCTCGGCGCTGCGCAGCCTCGCTCTCCGCGCGCTGCCGGAGCTCTCGCTCGGCCGCGAGCTTGGCCTCGAGGGCTACCGCGATCCGGTGATGCTCCAATGCAAATGCGACGTGGTCGGCGATCTGCTGCGCGACCTCCACCTCGCCGGCGGAGAACCGGTGCGGCTCGCGGTAATAGAGCATGAATTTTCCGAGCAGCCTCGGTCCGAACTGCAGCGGCACGAACGCGAGTGCCCGGATGGCCTCGGCCCGGAACACCGGCAGGTACCGGGCAAGCGAATCGTCCCTTTCGACGTCGGGCACGAGCAGCGGAGCGGCGGCGGTCTCGTCGGGCCGCCAAGGGGAGTGACCGTCCACGGTCCGCCGATACGCCTCGCTCAGGTCGGACCAGGCGACGAAGCGCATCGCGCCGCCCGCGTCCAGCACCAGCAACGAGGCGCGCCGGACGTCGAGTGCTTCCTGCACGCAACGAAGGGCCGTTCGGTATACGGTCTCCAGCGAGCCGGCGCTCGCCTGGCCCATCAGGTTGCGAAGCGCCACATTCGCGAGCACGGATTCCTCGAACCTCCGGGTTTCGCTATCCATCCCGCCGTGGTGGGTGCCGTCGAATCCGTTGCCGCTGCCGGACGATCTAAGGATCGCACATCGCAAAAGCGAACGCGCCGAGCACGAGATAAGGCCAAGGTCCAATACCATTCGTTGGAGCGATGTGCTAGACCCGTGCCCCCTGCAATCGAGGATTCTCGTCGCACGTTCGCTTCCGCCGGCGGCCGCAGAGTACACGGGGTCATTGCCGCTTTCGTCTATGAGGTTCTCGATGTCGAGGTTCAGCTCGAGATCGAAATAGACGATCCCGGCTCGTGCGAACAGCTCCACCGGGCCGAGCGGCAACGTGCCGATGATGCTGAGCGCAATCCCTTCCGTTTCGGCCGCAAGCGGCAGCTCGTTAAGCACGGTGTCGGAATCGCCGAAACGTAGTAATCCAAGCGCACACCGATGAACCGGTTGAACCGCCAGCCTGCGAAATATTTGGCCGAGAAGCCGCGCTCGGCACAGGGTCGCGGTGCTCGATCAGTGCCGCGGCGTCTGCGCTGCCGGGAGGCGGAACGAGAATGTCGCTCCGCACTCCGCGTTGCATTCACCCCAAATTTCACCCTGGTGCCTCGCAATCACCGTGCGGCAGATCGCGAGCCCGAGTCCGATGCCTTGTTCCTTGGAGGTGTAAAACGGCTCGAACATGCTTTCGAGCGCTTCCTGCGTAAGGCCCGGGCCCGTATCGCTCACGGAGACTTGAACCGCACCGTCGGGCCGCAGCTCCGTGCGAATGCTCAGGACGCGACGCTCGCACGGGACCAGGCTCATCGCTTCACAGGCATTCAGAATCAGGTTCAACAGGACC